>CABVAD010000036.1 GCA_902496265.1 uncultured Oscillospiraceae bacterium | reverse complement strand
TTATTATTATATTACATACCGAAACAAAAAGGGCATTATTAAGTCCGAAATCGGAGATAAGCACATATGCAAACAGCGCAAAAATAATTCCCGCCATCTGGCTTACCGTCTTGCACTTGCCCCACATATTAGCCGCGATTACCTTTCCGCCGCTTGAAACCACCACAAGGCGTAAAGAGGAAATCAAAAACTCCCTGAACAGCACTATAAAGGCAATCCAGGTCACCTGCCAGCCGATACCCATTTTGATAAAGCCCAAAAAGGCGGCGGTGGTCAGCATTTTATCGGCAAGCGGGTCTAAAAACTTGCCGAAATCGGTTATCATATTGTATTTCCGCGCCATTTTACCGTCAATCATATCGGTAAGCGAGGCGGCAACAAAGAGTATAAGCGCCGCGGTGTAGTGGAACGGAAAATCAATCATCAGTGCCGCCATAAAAAACGGCGTTGCGATTATTCTTGCTATCGTTAATTTATTCGGCGTATTCATTCGCATAATTCTCCCAACAAATCATAATCAAGGCAATCATTTACCTGAACCCTTACAAAGTCTCCGATTTTAAGCGGACGGCTCGACATAAAGAATATTTTGCCGTCAACCTCGGGCGCGTCGGCGGGGGTTCTGCCGAAATAGCATTTAATGTAATCGTCCCATCCCTCGATAAGAACCTCTGTTATACTGCCGACCTTTTCCCCGTTCTTTTCGGCGGATATAGTCATCTGCATATCCATTATGTTATCCATTCTGTCCTGCTTTGTCTGCCCATCTATCTGGTCTGTAAAGGTCGCTGCTACCGTGTCCTCCTCGGCGGAATAGGTGAAACAGCCGAGCCTGTCAAAGCGTATTTCCTTTACAAACCGCGCCAATTCCTTGAACTGCTCATCAGTCTCCCCTGGGAAGCCCGTTATAAGTGTAGTTCTAAGGGTGACCTCGGGAATTTTCGCCCTTATTTTATTAATAAGCGCCGCAAGGCTTTCGTAATTTCCCCTGCGGTTCATTCGCTTTAATATATCGCCGTTTACATGCTGGAGCGGGATATCAAAATATTTGACCAGTTTAGGCTCGCTTGCCACGGTGTAAAGCAGTTCATCGGTAATGCGGTCGGGGTAGGTATAGAGCGTTCTTATCCAATGCAATCCCTCGATTTTGCAAAGCTCCTTTAGGAGCGCCGCCAGCATTGGCTTGCCGTAAATGTCCTCGCCGTAGGCGGTGGTGTCCTGTGCGACAACCGTTAATTCCTTTACCCCGCCTATAGCCAGTTTCTTAGCCTCGGCGACGCAATCCTCAATAGTTCTTGAGCGGAGTCTGCCCCTTATTTTCGGTATGGCACAGTAGGTACAGCAGTTGTCGCACCCGTCGGCTACCTTTAAATAGGTGCTGAAAGGATAAGACCCCAAAATTCTGCCGCCGTTTAAGTCAAGCTCATATTTTTCGCCGTAGGCGTTTTTGTGTTCGCCCTTTAACGCGTCGGTCACGATTTTTGCGATATCGCCGTTTTTGCCTATTCCCACGCAGACATCAACCTCGGGGATTTCCTCGGTCACGTCGTCGCGGTAGCGCTCTGCAAGACAGCCCGTTACAATAAGCGCCTTGCACTTACCGCTCTTTTTATATTCGGCGGCTTCAAGGATGTTTTCAATAGCTTCTTTTTTCGCGTCCTCTATAAAGCCGCAGGTGTTAATAATAATCGCGTCCGCCTCGGATTCCTCTGTTCCTATCTCAAAACCCGCGTTTTTTAAAGTCATAAGCATCATCTCGGCGTCAACCTGATTTTTAGGACAACCGAGTGACACCATACTAACCTTATACATAATCTTCCTCGCTGTATTCAAGCTCTTCGCTGTATTTTTTAAGGGCGTTTCTCACCGCCGAAAAGGAAAAGCCCTTTCTTACAAGGGCGGCGTAAACCCTTTGCACGCCGTTTTCCTGAGTGAGTTTCCGCGCATATTTTTTCTCTATAACCGCCCGCACCTGCTCCTCCTCGTCGATTTCGGTTTCGGAGAAAACCTCGTTCGCAATATCATAAGGAACGCCCTTTAAAAGCATTTTCCTTATTCCCTCGCGCTTCGATATGTTAGCGTCACGGCATTTTTCTGCAAAATTCTCGGCAAAACGGCGGTCGTCTATAAGCCCTACCTCGACAAACCTGCCTACCACCGCGGCGCTGGCTTTTTTATCAAACCCCGCACCGACAAGCTTTTCGTACATACCCTTTTCGGTGCGGTCGGCGCGGTCAAGATACCACAGCGCCCTCGACTTCGCCCGCGCATACTCCGATTCATAAATAAGCTTTGAAAGCTGTTCCTCGGAAATTTGCGTTTCGGGCTTTAGAGAGTAATTAAGACAAATATCGTTATCTAACAAGACCTCTTGCCCGTCCTCAAAAACAAGCTTTGTCAAATGCTTTTTTTGTTTTTGTACTTCGGTGATAAGCATTATTCGTCAACCGCTATATCAATATCTACCTTTTTGCGGGGCTTGATATTTTCGGGCGCGGTAGGCTCTATTACAGGCTCGCTGTCACTTTCGCCCGGTTCTGACGAAACGCCCGTGACCTCCGTGCCCGCCTTTACTGCGGCGTATATCTTATCCTCTATTTCCTGACACATTTCAGGATTGTCAAGGAGCAGCTTTTTAACATTGTCGCGCCCCTGACCGAGCCTTGTATCACCGTAATAGAACCACGCGCCCGATTTTTTAAGCACGTTGGTTTCAACACCGACATCCACAAGCTCGCCGACGTGGGAAATGCCCTCGCCGTACATAATATCGAACTCTGCCGATTTAAAGGGCGGAGCTACCTTATTTTTAACAATCTTCACCTTTGTACGGTTGCCTATAACCTCGCCGCCGTCCTTAATCTGGTCGCCCTTGCGTACATCGATACGCACGCTCGAATAAAACTTAAGCGCCCTGCCGCCCGT
This sequence comes from uncultured Oscillospiraceae bacterium, assembly GCA_902496265.1. Classification (GTDB taxonomy): domain Bacteria; phylum Bacillota; class Clostridia; order Oscillospirales; family Acutalibacteraceae; genus UBA737. The sequence goes on along the minus strand of CABVAD010000036.1, from coordinate 6,169 downwards.
GGTGGTTTCGGGATTGCCGTACATAACTCCGATTTTTTCACGGAGCTGGTTAATAAATATCGCCGCGCAGTCGGTCTTAGCCAAAGCACCCGTAAGCTTTCTTAACGCCTGCGACATAAGGCGTGCCAACTGTCCCACGTGGGAGTCGCCCATCTCGCCCTCGATTTCCGCCTTTGTTACAAGGGCGGCTACCGAGTCGATAACTATGATATCAATAGCGCCCGAGCGCACAAGCGCCTCGGCAATTTCGAGCGCCTGCTCGCCCGAATCGGGCTGGGAAACAAGCAGACTGTCGATATCTACCCCAAGCTTTTTAGCGTAAACGGGGTCTAAAGCGTGTTCAACGTCTATAAACGCGGCGGTGCCCCCCGCCTTTTGCGCCTCGGCAACGCAATGGAGCGCCACGGTGGTTTTACCCGAGGATTCGGGTCCGTAAATCTCAATTATTCTGCCCTTCGGTATACCCCCTATTCCGAGGGCTAAGTCTAAAGTCAGCGAGCCTGTGTGTATAGACTCGACATTCATTGCGACATTTTCGCCCAGTCTCATAACCGCGCCCTTGCCGAACTGCTTTTCTATCTGCTCCATAGCGGTTTTGAGCGCCTTTTCCTTGCCCTCTGCCTCGGTTACCTTTACAGGAGCTTTAACTGTTGTTTTCTGTGCCATTTTATTCCCTCCGTTTTATTTATGTGTTGCGTAAACCGCGCGTTCTATGCCGTTTAAATCCTTTTTTGCGCCTATATCGGCAAAGCCCGCGCCCTTTAGTATTTCCTTGACATTGTCCGCCTGTCCTATTCCTACCTCGTAGCAGAACATACCGTTCTGCTTTAGCGACCCTTTATAATTTTCGGTAATCGCCCTGTAAAACTTGAGTCCGTCACCGCCGCCCATAAGCGCTGTTTGCGGTTCGTACTTAGTTTCGGGCGAAACCTCCTCCGTCCCGTTTTCGGCAATATAGGGGGGATTGCTTACTATAAGGTCGTATTTTTCTTCTCCCGCTGCTCCCTCAAAAATATCTCCCGCAACAACCCTTGCGTTTTCCGCTTTGTTCCGTGCGATATTTTTTTCAGCGTACCTAATAGCCTCGGGGTATTTTTCTATCATAAGGCAATCGCTGTCGGCTTTTTCCTTTGCAAGTGTTATGCCGATACAGCCGCTCCCCGCGCAAAGGTCTAAGATTTTCGGCTCTTTTTTGCCTTTTAAGAAATCGGTACAAACCTCAATCACCGTTTCGGTGTCGGCTCTGGGTACCAGCACGCCGGGTCCTACATAAAAATCGCGCCCGTAAAACGACCACTCGCCGAAAATGTACTGCAAGGGGTAACGGAGCTCCCTTTGCTTTATAATCGCGGTCAAATTATTGCTTTGATATTCGGTAAGCGAATTTGTATAATTCATCAGTATCTCGGAGCTCGAAAGACCCGTTATGTGCTTTATAATCTGCTTTGCCTCAAAGACATAGTCTTCAATACCAGCCCTTTCAAGCGCCCTTTTGGTACTGTTGTAGGCTTCAAATATGTTCATTCTTCTGTTTCGTCCGTTTCGGTGTTTTCTTGCGTTTCCGCCCTGTCAACACTTCGGTCAACGTCGGGCACGGCAGGCTCGCACGCCTTAAGCGCCGCTATTGCAATTTCAATCATATCATCGTCCGGCTCTTTTGTCGTAATCCTCTGTAACCAAAGCCCGGGGGCGGAAATGATTTTAGTCGCCAAATTATCGTATTTTCCGCAGATTTTAAGCACCTCAAAGCCCGCGCCGCAGACAAGCGGAATTAAAAGTATTTTAATTGCCACCCACAGCCAGTAGATATTGTAAACGCTCGGAAAAATAATCTGCACTACCGTTGAAAATATAATGCTCACAAGAATCATAAGTATCATAAACGAGGTGCCGCACCGTGGGTGAAAGCGGCGCTGAATACGCACATTTTCACAGTTAAGCGGCAGTCCCTTTTCGTAGCAGAAAATTGTCTTATGCTCCGCACCGTGATACATAAAAACCCTTTTTATATCCTTCATAAAGGATACCGCCCAGACATAAATCACGAATATAATAAGCTTTAAAAGCTGTTCAATGCTTGAACGGACAACGGGGGAAAACTGGGTCTTAAAAAGCGCCCTCAGTCCCGACACCGCAAGGCGGGGTAACAGCATAAACAGCACGACCGCCAGCGCAACCCCTAAAACGGTGGCTATTACCATTATAACGCTCATAAGGGCATTTTCCTTTTTCTTGTCGCTCTCGGTCTTTTCCTTTTCCTTCTCATCGAGGTCGGTAAAGCCCGATTTATCGGCGGAAAGCATCATAGCCTTGTAGCCCTGAATCATCGACTCTATAAAGCCCGCTATTCCGCGCAGTATGGGAAGCTTTAATATTTTATATTTTTCCCGTATGCTTTTGCCGTTTAAATAGGTTATATCTATCGACTTATCGGGCATTCTGACCGCAAGCGCGGTTTTTTCGGGGCTTTTCATCATGATGCCCTCTATGAGCGCCTGACCGCCTATTGATGTGTACTTTGCCATCTAATTCTCCTTTTCGTCCTTCTCTTTAATATCGGTTGCTTCCTCTGTGGGCTCATAAAGCGGAAGCACTATTGTCACGGTAGTTCCCACGCCCTCGTCGCTTTCGATAAACAAAAGCCCCTTGTGCTGTTTTATTATCTCGTCCGCGACCGCAAGACCGATACCTGAGCCTCTGACCGTTTTGTTTGCCTTGTAGAATTTTTCCTTAACGCGGTCTATATCCTGCGCGGGTATTCCCACGCCCGTGTCCTTAACCGTTATTCGGACGCACCCCTCCTCCGCGGTCTGATCCACAAGCACCTGGCCGCCCTTTTCGGTGTATTTGACCGCGTTATCTATTATGTTGATGAATACCTGCTTTAATCGGTTCGGGTCGCCCGCGACCGTCATATCCTCGGCGGAGCGGGTGTAAATAAGCTCTATTCCCTGCTGACGGGCAAGCTCAATATACATATCGACCGATTCGGTCAGTATCTCCGAAATATTAAGCTCCTGCGACACAACCGAAAGCCTGCCCGTTTCCATTCTTGAAAAATCAAGCAGCTCTTCCACAAGCGAGGAAAGCCTATCCGCCTCCGAAAGCACCACGTCAAGCCCGCGGCGAACCAGCGCCTCGTCTGTGCCGAGCGACATTTTCGCCGTCTCGCCCCAGCCTCTTATCGCCGTAAGCGGAGTCCTAAGTTCGTGCGAAACAGAGGAGATAAAATCGTTTTTAAGATTTTCCGCCTGACTTAATTCCGACGCCATATAATTAATGGTATCGCAAAGCTCGCCTATCTCGTCGTTTTTCTTGATCTCTATTCGGGAATTGAAATCCCCCATTGCAATCTTTCTTGCAATATTGCTTACATCTCTTATGGGGCTTACTATCGACCTTATAAAAAACAGCCCCGAAAAGGCACAGAAGGCAAGCACCAGCAATCCCGCGAAAACAAGGGTAAAAACCAAACCCGTAACTATCTTATCAGTGTTTTTAAGGGAGGTAATCCATCTGTACGCGCCTAAATATCTGCCCGTCTCATCATACAGTGCGGTAGTACCCGCAAGCACTCTCTCGCCGTCCGCGGTGCGGCATTTTGCCGCCGCCGTGCCGCCGCTCTTCTTTGCCTTTTCGTAGTCGGGCATTTTTTGCTCTGTCGGGTTAAAGCCCGTGGTAGTCACTATAACATTGTCGTTTCGGTCTATAACCTGAACCTCTAATTTGGTTTTATAGTCGAAATTTTCCGCAAGCTCCACTGCCGTGTCCTTAAAATTAGCTCCCGACGCTGTGGAAAGCGAGTTAAACTCATATGTCAGGTCATTGGCAAGGGTTTTAATCCGTTCGGTGTAAAGGGAGCTTACAACCGCCGAAAGGGCGATAACCACCGTGCATACAACCAATACCACAATAAGAAAGATATTAAAAAACCATCTTACCGCAATGCTTTTAAATTTAATTTCAAGCTGCAAGGCGTATCACTCCCTTTTAATAAAATCAGATTTTCAGGCTCTTAATGCGTGTTCCATTTGTAGCCCATTCCCCAAACGGTGATTAAATGTCGCGGCTGGGACGGGTCATCCTCCACCTTCATACGAAGTCGTCTTACGTTAACGTCAACAATCTTTTCCTCGCCGAAATAGTTTGTTCCCCAAACCTTGCTTAATATATCGGTGCGGTCAAGCGCCACGTCGGGATTGTTGAAAAAGTACTCTATCATCTGAAATTCAACCTGCGTAAGCTCGATGTTTTTGCCGTTTTTAAGCAGTGTTCTCCGCCGCAGATTGAGGGTAAACTCACCCAAGGTTATATCGTCAGCAGGCGCGGGCTCTGCCTTGGGAGTCTGCATTTCCACCCGCCTATACAGCGAATCGACCCTTGCTAAAAGCTCGGTGGGGCTGAACGGCTTTGTTATGTAATCGTCCGCTCCTATCATAAGGCCGCTGATTTTATCCATCTCTTGCGTTCTCGCGGTGAGCATTATTATTCCGAGCGAGGCGCTGCGCTTTCTTAATTCCTTGCAAAGGGTAAAGCCGTCCATTCCGGGCATTGAAATATCAAGCAGGGCTATGTCTATGCCCTCTGTATCGCTGTCGTAAATATCGAGCGCCTCTTCGCCCGAGCCCGCCTCTACCACGCTGTAGCCGACCCTTTTAAGGTTAATCGCCTCAAATTCGCGTATTGCCGCCTCGTCCTCAACAATCATTATGCGTTTCATCTTTTTAATCTACTCCGTCAGTTTAAAGTTTTTCCTTATTGTTTCAAGGGTTATTCCCTGCGCCGCCGCGGTATCGCTTATTTTGCAAAGGTATACCGATATTTCGTCCTGCGTGATTTTCTCATAGCCCTGCGCGGTGTATTTCCCGCTCTCCCGGTCGGCGCGCGGCACCGTCATAAAGCTTACCAGCATCTCGCCCGCCGAGGAGTCCTCGCTGTTGTAAAGGTAAATTTCCCGCAGTCTTTTATCCGTGTCCTTTAACACCGCGATTTGACCCGCCCATTTTTGGGAAAGAACATAGTAATAGCCGTCGCTGCTGTTTATCATCGCCGTCATTTGATTGGTAAGGGTTTCTCCGTTATAGGAGCACCAGTTGGTAAGGTAAAGCTTTTCGTTAAGCTCGGATTTTGTAAGCGAGGGCACGTTTTCCTGCACAGGTATTTCGATTATTCCGTCGTCGTTAATATCCTTAACGGTTATTCCCGCTAAGCGGAGCGTGGCGAGGGTCTCCCGCGACTCGGGGTTCATCAGCGGGTTTACAAGCTGATTTTTTTCAACGAATAAAACCTCGGTAATAGCTCCTACACCCTTTATCTCGTCGATATAAACGGCAGGCTTGCCCGACGAAAGGTGCGATACCACAGGCACGCCCACCGACTGAACCGTTTTATCAAGCTCGCAGGAGTAAAGCTCGGTCACGCCGCCTTCGGTAAGCCTGTAAACGCCTGCGGTATTAAGCTGCTCCGCCGCGCTGAATTTTATGATTAAAATTTCGTTTATTCCGTCCTCGTTAAGATCGCAGCAGACGAAACGGCTGTATTTCTGCATTGTGCGCTGGGTAAGCTTCGAATCCTTGAAGCTGTATACCGCAAGCTGCATTTCGCTCGCGCCGTATATTTCCCAGCCAACCAGAATTTCTGATATTCCGTCGCCGTCAAGGTCGCAGAAATCAATTCTTTCCACACCGCCCGCGACGATTTTCTGCTTATCCGCGCAGGTCCATTTCCCGTCGTTTAAGCAAATTACGCTTATATACATATTAACGGTGTCCGCGCCGTTTTCCTTCTCCTTCATACTGTAAAAGGCGAAAGCCTCAAGCCTGCCGTCCCCGTCAATGTCGTTTTGAACGACTGCCGAGCGGAAATCGCCGTCAGACGGGTATTTTAAGGTATATTCGCCGCCCGCGCTTTTAGATATCGCGTCGGCAATCGGGGAAATATCGCCCGAAAGCTCGGGCGGACTTAACAGCTCCGCGGTATCCGAGGTGACAATATCGCAGCCGCAAAGCAAAAACACAAGCGCAAAGGCAAGAAAAGCCGAAATCGCCTTAAATTTCATAAACCCACCCCCCTTAACAGATCAGAATCAGTCACGCCGACTCCCGCCGGCCTGACACATAAAGATACATTATAGATTATATCACACCGATTTCCAAAAATAAAGATATTT
>CABVAD010000035.1 GCA_902496265.1 uncultured Oscillospiraceae bacterium | reverse complement strand
GAATTACAATATAAAAAATCCCGATAAAATCTGGCATCAGTACGCAACCGCGGTGCATAACGCCGCGGATTCGGGTAAGAAGCTCGCAAGCACATATACCGAGCTTAAAGCGGCGGAGCTTGATTTTCTGATACCCGTTTATAAGGATATGCCCCCGTCGGTTTCGGCCGCTCCCGCTAAAAACGATAAGCTTAACAATTATTATTTTAATTCGATTTCGGTTGCGGGGCTGACACCCTCCTTTGACAGATTTACATACAGCTACGACCTTAAGGTGTCGGGCGACACCACGGTAGGTCTTACTGTGCCGAGCGGAGCCGCCTACACCGGCGCGGCGAATTATAAGCTTAAAAAGGGAAGCAACAGGATTACGCTTTCGGTCAAATCACAGACAGGATATACAAACTCTTATGTTATAGACGTTGACGCGGACAGGGACTGTGTGCTTTATGTGGATACGAGCGGAAAGACTCCTGACGTTATATGCGGCGATACCAACGGCGACGGAAAGATAAACGGAAGAGATTTGGCAAATGTTCAAATGCACATACTGAGTGTAAAGCTTCTGTCGGGCGACGGCTTCACAGGGGGCGACACCAACGGCGACGGTAAAATAAACGGAAGAGATCTGGCGAACGTCCAGATGCATATATTGGGAGTAAAACCGCTTAACTAATATACAATGAAACGGAGACTTATACATATTATGAAGGGTATAATTAAAAAACTAACCGCGTCGGCGGTATCCGCGGCACTGATTTTCTGTTGCTTTGTTTTTACGGCGTCTGCCGCGGCAAAAACCACAATTGCTTTCAGCAGCAGTAAGCCTAAGGTGAACGACTCTGTTACGGTTACCGTAACCGTAAGCGGCAGCCAAGCGATGTACAGTACGGAGTTCAGCGTCAGCTACAATCCCGAGGTCCTTCGCTTTGAAAGCGGAGACAGCGCCTCCGGCGGAGCGGGAATGGTAAAGGTCGCGGGCTTGCCGAGCGGGGCTTCAAAACAGTCCTATTCGCTTAAATTTACGGCTATTTCAGCGGGCTCGTCCTCAATTCAGGCTTCGGGTGCGGCGTATTATGAAAATACCGAGGATTCGGTAGGCGCTTCCGCTACCCTCACCGTTTCGGATGCCGCAAAATCGGATAATGCAAATTTAAAATCCCTTTCCTTGAGCAAGGGAACTCTGTCACCCAAATTTTCGGCTTCAAAAACCTCTTATACCGCTACGGTTGCAAAAAGTGTTACAGAGGTTAAGGTATATGCGACCGCGCAGGACAGCGGTGCTAAGGTTGCCATTTCGGGAGAGTCGGCGCTTAAGGTGGGCAAAAACACCCGCACCGTAACGGTTACCGCACCCTCGGGAGCACAGAAAACCTATACAATCACGATAACCCGTTCAGAGGAGGACACCGCCTCCTCCGAGCCCGAGCAGACCTCCGAGCCTGAGGTAAACCCCTACGAGACAACGGTAGACGGTGCGGTATACACCGTATTAAATAATATTTCGGGTATAACCCTGCCCGCAGGCTTTTCTGCGGCGACCGCCGAGTATAACGGTACCGAGGTCGCTGTCGCAAAGAATGCCGACGCGGAGTACACCTTGTATTACTTGAAATCCGCCGACAGCGAAACCGCCGAGCCTTATATTTTAAGCGGGAGCGGAGATACCTTTGAAAGGCTGCAATACGCCGCGTTCGGAGACAAAATCTACATTTTTGCCGAAATTCCCGAGGATCGCACCGCGCCCGAAGGATATTACGAAACCGCCGTTAAAATAGGGGATTTCAGCGTAAAGGCTTTCGCCCCAAGCGACACCGAGCTTACCGATTTTTATTATGTGTATTGCTTCTATGAAAACGGCTTCCGTATGTATCGCTACGATTCAAGAGAAAATGTTCTCCAACGGTCGCCCGAATTTAAGCCCGTATCCGTACAGGAAGACAAATTGCCCGACAGCGCGGGCTTCGCACAGCGCTTTGCTTCTCTTTCCGCTAACGCAAAGGCGGTTGTAATCGGATTGTTTCTGGCGGCTGTAGGTGCTGCCGCGCTTATCGTCCTTTTGGTCTTGAAGCTTGTAAGGGGAAGAAAAATGTTTTCCGATGAAGATGAAGAGGAGTCGGCTATGATGTTCAGACCCGATTTTGACGAGGTATCGTCCGAGGACGCAAAAGCGGATATTAAGGAAACAGCCGAGTCCGACAATGACGGCGAGCAGAAGGATTAATCTTAAAAGCAGGGGAAATTATTTATACGTTCCGCAATTATGAGGGCTGCCTCACCGCAGGGTGAGACAGCCTTTTTTCGTCAAATTTTTGTTGTAAAAAGCTGAGTGTTATGATATTATTAAATAGTATATTATTTTTCTTCAAAGGGGAAGAATTATGAAAAAGAAAGAGAAGATACTTCGCCCGGCGGGACATATACGCGGCGGCGCGCTGCTGCCGCACCTTAAGAACACCGCCGAAACCGAATCTGTTGTAATGCCCCCTCCAAAGGTTGTTAAAATACCTATGTCACAGCATATCGGCGCACCCGCCGAGCCTGCCTGCAAAGCGGGGGACAGGGTATTTGTCGGAACGCTTATCGGCGCGGCATCCGGCTTTGTAAGCGCCCCCGTTCATTCGAGCGTTTCGGGTACGGTAAAGGCAATTGAGGAAATGAAGGTCGGCGGACGTAAGACAAAATGTGTTGTTATCGAGTCCGACGGTCTTATGGAAAAAGACCCCGAGCTTAAGCCCTTTCCCGTAAATTCAAGAGAGGATTTGGTTAAGGCCGCCGACCTGTGCGGACTTGTAGGCCTTGGCGGCGCGGGATTCCCGACAAAGGTAAAGCTGTCTGTCAAGGAGGAAACTCCGATAGACACCCTTATAATCAACGGCGCCGAGTGCGAGCCCTACATTACAAGCGACTACCGCGCCTGTATGGAGGATTATGAGGACGTTATTGAGGGCGTGTATCTTATAAAGGAAAAGCTTAATATAGAAAAGGTCATAATCTGCATTGAAAGCAACAAGGAAAAGGCGATAAAAAAGCTTTACGAGATAGCAACAGACCGCCGCGACGCGGACGACAGCGTTAAGCTTATGAAGCTGCCGACAAGCTACCCTCAGGGAGCGGAAAAGGTTATAATCTACTCTGCCACGGGAAGAAAGGTTCCTGTCGGAAAGCTGCCGAGCGATGTCGGCTGTATAGTTATGAATATTACGAGCGTGGCGACGTTATATCGCTTTATAAAAACGGGTATGCCCCTTGTTTCAAAGCGCATAACCGTCGACGGCACCGCGGTAAACGAGCCTAAAAATATAATAGTTCCTATCGGCACTTCTCTTCGCGACGTGCTGGAGTTTGCGGGCGGCGTAGCAGAGGACGCGAACGAAATTATTTTCGGCGGCCCTATGATGGGGGTTGACGCCGAAAGCGACAGCGGTGTTATCGAAAAGCGCACCAACGCTGTAACCGTTATGAAGGAGGAGCTAAAATCCCCTACGGTTACCCCCTGCATACGCTGCGGGCGGTGTGCTAAGGCTTGCCCTATGAATTTATATCCCGCTTCGGTCGAGGCGGCGGTAAATCACGGCTTTTCAGACAGGCTCGGCGGGCTTAATGTAAACTACTGTATGGAGTGCGGGAGCTGTTCTTATGTATGCCCCGCAAAGCGGCCGCTTACTCAGGTTATGCGGCTTGCAAAGGCACAGCTAAGGAGGGAAAAGTAATATGAAAGAGATTTTAACCGCCTCGTCCTCGCCCCACATAAGGCAGAGCGACACTACAAGGGGCATTATGTCGGACGTGGTAATTGCTCTCCTGCCCGCCGCGGTTTACGGCTGTATACTTTTCGGCTGGCACGCCGCATTGGTGCTTGCGGTATGTATTATTTTCGCGGTATTAAGCGAATTTTTATGGAACAAGGCGCTTAAAAAGCCCAATACTGTCGGCGATATGTCGGCGGTGGTTACGGGACTTTTGCTCGGTATGAACCTGCCGTCCTCAATTCCGCTGTGGCAGGCGGCGATAGGCAGTATTGTCGCGATAATTGTTGTAAAGCAGATGTTCGGCGGAATCGGCTGTAACTTTGCAAACCCCGCGATTGCCGCGCGTATTGTTCTGCTTGTCTCCTTCCCCTCTGCAATGACTAAATTCACTTCGCCGCTATTTGACGCGGTGACCTCGCCGACTCCGCTTGCGGCTGAAAGCGGTACATATACTTTGAAAGCGTTATTCTTCGGTATGCACCCCGGCTCGATAGGGGAGACCTCGGCGTTTTTACTGATAGTCGGCGGTGTTTATCTGCTTATAAGAAATGTCATTTCCCCGATTATCCCTGTCTGCTTTATCGGTACGGTGGCGCTTTTGTCCCTTGTGACCGGGGAGAATGCGGCGGTTTGGGTTTACGGCGGCGGACTTATGCTGGGAGCTATCTTTATGGCGACCGACTACACCACAAGCCCGACAACCAATATCGGCAAGGCGATATTTGCGGTCGGGTGCGGAATAATCACCTTTGTGATAAGAAAATTCGGCGCTCTGCCCGAGGGAGTGTCCTATTCGATACTGCTTATGAACATACTCGTACCCCATATCAACAGACTGACCCTCGCTAAGCCTTTCGGCTTCGTAAATCTTAAAAAGGAGGAAGCGCGGAATGGCTAAGCTTTTAGAGATAATAAAAAGCAATAAAAACGATATTATAAAGCCTGTTGCGGTATTGCTTGCGATTTGCATTATAATTCCGCTTGCGCTCTCCCTTACAAACAAGATAACCAAGGATAAGATAGCCGAGCTTGACGAGAAAAACAGCCGCGAGACTATGGCAAGCCTTATTGAGGCGGACAGCTTTGAGGAGACCGAATTTAAGGACGGCGAGACCGAATTTACATACTACGCCGCGGTAAAGGACGGCGAAAATGTCGGCTTTATCTTCAAAACCGCCGAAAAGGGCTACGGCGGCGACGTTTCGGTTATGACAGCGGTGAACATAGACGGTACTGTAAAATCGGTTGCGATTTTAGATGTTTCTAACGAGACCCCGGGACTCGGTCAAAACGCCGCTAAGGAAAGCTTTTATTCACAGTATCAGGGCTTAAAAAGCGGAATATCCCTCGTAAAAAACGGGGCTGATTCCGCTAAAAACGAGGTAAACGCCGTCACGGGCGCTACAATTACCTCAACCGCCGTAAACAAGGCGGTAAATACAGCGCTTAAACAGTTTGAGAGCGTTAAAAGCATTAAGGAGGTGACCGAGGGTGAGTAATAATAAGTATATGGGCTATTTTACAAACGGACTTGTAAGAGAAAACCCGGTTTTGCGTTTGGTGCTGGGCACCTGCCCGACCCTTGCGGTCACAACCGCCGCGATAAACGGCATAGGAATGGGGCTTGCCGCCACAATGGTGCTTATCTGCTCCAACCTTGCAATTTCGCTTCTCAGAAATATAATTCCCGACAAGGTTCGTATCCCCGCCTACATCACTATTATCGCGGGCTTTGTAAGCGTGGTTCAGATGCTTGTTAAGGCGTTCCTGCCCTCGATTGACAAGGCGCTGGGCATTTATCTGCCCCTTATAGTCGTAAACTGCATTATCTTAGCGAGGGCGGAGATGTTCGCATCTAAAAATCCCGTACTTCCGAGCGTGCTTGACGGACTCGGAATGGGCATAGGCTTTACGGCGGTCTTAACCCTTATGGGCGCTGTCCGCGAGCTTTTGGGTGCGGGAACAATCTTCTCCCTGCCCGTTACGGCGAATTTCATAAGCCCGATGATTGTATTTCTGCTCCCGCCCGGCGGCTTCTTCGTCTTCGGTATGCTGGTTGCATTGTCTAACGCCCTTGCAAAGAGGGCGGGCAAAAAGCCTGTGGAGCATTTGGGGTGCGAAAGCTGCCCTTCAAGAGCCGTTTGCGGCAAAAAAGACTGTGAAGAGGAGGCGGCGGTAAATGAATAGTACAACCTCGATTGCCTCAATTCTTTTGGCGGCGATACTTACAAACAATATGGTGCTGTCGAAATTCCTCGGAATTTGTCCCTTTTTGGGGGTCTCCAAAAAGACCAACACCGCCTTTTCAATGAGCGTTGCGGTAACCCTTGTTATGGTGGTTGCAACGGCGGTCACTTGGCCTATTTATAACTATATTTTGTCGCCTAATTACACCTATCTTGAAACGATAGTCTTTATTCTTGTAATCGCGGCGATAGTTCAGCTTATTGAAATCGTTTTAAAAAGATATATTAAGCCTATATACAACGCGCTGGGCATTTATCTTCCCCTTATCACTACAAACTGCGCGGTATTGGGTATTACAATGCTTAATATCACAAATGAGCTTAATTTCATTCAGTCCCTCTTTAACGCTTTGGGCGCAGGGCTCGGTTTTATGCTTGCAATGCTCCTTTTCTCGGGCGTTAGAGAAAGGCTTGAAACCGCAGATATTCCCGAATTTTTAAAGGGTCTGCCCATAACCCTCGTGGCGGCGGCGCTTGTGGCGCTTTCCTTCCTTGGGTTTGCGGGAATAGGAGGTTAAGGCTATGGAAATTATTATACCTGCCCTGATTGTGGGGATTATAGGCTTTATAGCGGGTGTGGGACTCTCCCTTGCATCAAAGTTTATGGCGGTTCCCGTAGACGAAAAGCAGGAAAAGGTGCGTGCCGCTTTGCCCGGTGCTAACTGCGGCGCCTGCGGCTATTCGGGCTGTGACGGCTACGCCGCGGCTGTGGCGGCGGGTGAAGCCGAGCCCGATAAATGCGCCCCCGGCGGTGCGGCGGCTGCCGCCGCCCTTGCGGATATTTTAGGGGTTGAGATTCAGACCGAGCAAAAGGTCGCCTTTATCGCCTGTAACGGAAGTTTAGAAAAATCAAAAACCAAATTCAACTATGACGGAATACAAAGCTGTACCGCCGCCGCCCTTGTAAACGCGGGGCCGCTCCAGTGCGAATACGGCTGTATCGGTTTCGGCGACTGCGCGAGCGCTTGCCCATTTGGGGCTATTACCCTTGAAAACGGCAGACCCGTTGTCTGCGGCGATATATGCGTGGGGTGCGGAAAATGCACTAAGGTTTGCCCCAAGTCCCTTATTTCGGTTATTCCGAAATCGGCTAAGGTAAGGGTCGCCTGCTCGAATAAATCGAAGGGCGCACCCGTTGTCAAGGCGTGCGGTGTTTCCTGTATCGCCTGCAAAATGTGCGAAAAAGCCTGCGAAAACGGCGCGATTAAGGTCACCGACAATTTAGCGGTTATAGATGGATCTCTCTGCACCGCCTGCGGAAAATGTAAGGAAGTCTGCAAGCGCGGCGTAATTGTATAATGGAAATATTATATGAGGACTCCGCTGTTATAGTCGCTGTAAAGCCGCGGGGCGTACTTTCACAGTCTGATAAAAACGGCGGGGAGAGTATGGTCAAAAGTCTCGAAAAATATACGAGTGGAGAAATTTATCCCGTCCACCGCCTTGATAAGGAAACGGGCGGAGTTATGGTTTACGCTAAAACAAAAAAATCCGCGGCTACTCTTAGCCGCGATATATCGGAGCACCGATTTTATAAGGAGTATTTAGCGCTTGTTCACGGCGTTCCCGAAGAAAACAGCGGTACGCTTTGCGATTTGCTTTTTCACGACAAAGCGAAAAACAAAAGCTATGTTGTAAAGCGGGAGCGAAAGGGCGTAAAAAAAGCGGAGCTTTACTACGAACTGCTTGAAACAAAGGAAAAGGACGGGGAAAAATACTCGCTTTTAAGGGTAGTACTTCACACGGGCAGAACCCACCAGATAAGGGTGCAGTTTGCGCACAGAAAAATGCCGCTTGCGGGCGACCGGAAATACGGCGCACAGGACGGTTGCAAAAGCCTCGGACTTCTGGCGGCAAAATTAAAATTTTTCCACCCCGAAACGGGTGAAGAGATGGAATTTACAGCTAAAGAAAAGCCTTTTATAATATATATTTTTCGGTGAAAATTATGACGTTACAGCAGTTGCATTATGTGATTACAATATCGGAAACAGGGTCGCTGAACAAGGCGGCGGAGCTTTTGTATGTCGCCCAGCCCTCCCTTACGGGAGCGGTCAAGGAGCTTGAAAAGGAGCTCGGGATTACAATTTTCCACCGAAGCGGCAGGGGAGTTTCGCTTACAAACGAGGGGCTTGAATTTATCACCTACGCAAGACAGGTCTATTACCAGTATGAAACCCTGATGGGCAAGTACGGCAAGGCGGGCAAGCGGAGAAAAAAATTCGGCGTGTCGGCTCAGCATTACTCCTTTGCGGTCAAGGGCTTTGTGGAGACGGTTAAGCAGTTTGACGCCGAAAAGTACGATTTTGCTATACGCGAAACCACGACAAAGGACGTTATAGACGACGTTATTACCTCAAAAAGCGAAGTCGGAATTTTGTATCTGAGCGATTTTAACCGCAAGGCTATAGAAAAGCTTTTAAAGCGCAACGAGCTTGAATTTCATACCCTTACCGAATGTGACGCGTATGTTTATATGTGGAAGGGGCATCCGCTGGCGGGGAAAAAATCGATATGCTTTAACGAGCTTGCCGACTATCCCTGTCTTTCCTTTGAGCAGGGAGCGGAGGCGTCCTTTTACTTTGCGGAGGAAATTTTCAGCACAAACGAGTACCCGCGCACTGTAAAGGCCACCGACCGCGCTACAATGCTTAATCTTATGGTGGGGCTTAACGGTTACACCCTATGCTCGGGCATTATCTGTGAGGAGCTTAACGGCTCGGACTATATTGCCGTTCCGCTTAAAACCGAAGAAGCCGCAGACGGTAAAATGGAAATAGGCTATATTGTAAAAAAGAAAACGGTTTTAAGCGGTGTGGGCGAGCTTTATATTAAGGAACTTCGCAAGTATCTTAATAAAGCACATTAGTTATAGGTTAAACCTATAGCTAAGTATTAATCCTATGTATTGGACAAAATGAGATAAAGGGTGTATAATCAGGTCAGAAACTCAAAAGGAGGCAGCAAAATATGTTAAAAATATTTTCAGGCAGAAGCGGATATATATGTTGCGCTGCCTGTACTGAGCGAATGTGACGGCGGTCACGGAAAATAAACAGCGTTTCTGAAACAAAAAATAAAAAGGGTGAAAAAAAT
>CABVAD010000034.1 GCA_902496265.1 uncultured Oscillospiraceae bacterium | reverse complement strand
GAAAAATGAAGAATTAATGAGTGCCTACGGCACTTATTTTAAATATGTCGGCGAAGCCGACACCGAAATTATTCATTATTCACTATTCATTATTAATTTTAAAAAGCCGAGTCGGTCGGTAAGCCGAGTTCTGTCGCGGACGGTTATCTATCTCGACGCGGGATTGCTCCCTGCGCTCAAGCCGCTTTTCGTAACACGCCGGGCAGGCGTATAGTTACAGTCAGCGTTGCTCCGAATAGGGTTTACAGGGTCTTGACGTTTCCGTAAGACCGGTGAGCTCTTACCTCGCCTTTCCACCCTTACCGCAAACGGGCGGCACAAAAGCACGCTCTTCGGAATAATCCGAAGCCTTTTGCGGCGGTATATCTCTGTTGCACTTTCCCTAAGGTCACCCTCGGCGGCCGTTAGCCGCTATTCTGCCCTGCGGGGCTCGGACTTTCCTCGGGCATTTCTGCCCGCAACCGTCTGACCGACTCTCTGCTGACAACAGTCAGCTTAATTATTTTAACATAAACCGCTTTCTGTGTCAAAACTATTTTTTGGGAATAAAATATGTATTAGACAAAATGTTTGGAGGGCGATTTATGAAAAACTTTAAATTAAAATATTTTTTAGCCGCAAACTCCTGCGAGGGCTTCTGCTCGTTTTTTGATAAAAGCTATCTTCCCGACGGCGAATGGCGGGCTTTTATAATAAAGGGCGGCCCCGGGACGGGAAAATCCTCTTTTATGAAATACTTTGCCGTTAAAGCGGAGGAAAAGGGGCATAAAACTGTGCTTTGCCCCTGCAGCTCCGACCCCGATTCCCTTGACGCGGTCATATTGCCCGAAAAAAAGCTGGTCATAATGGACGGTACCGCGCCGCACACTGTAGACCCCGCCTTTCCGGGCGCCTGCGAAAAAATACTTAATTTCGGGGAATTTTGGGACGATAACGCCTTTACAGCCGACAAAAAGGAAATAATCAAAACCGCGCTTTTGAACAACGCGCTTCACAAAACCGCCGCACGTTATATCGGGGCGGCGGGTCAGCTTATAGCCGACAGCTACAAAACCGCCCTCGCCTGCACCGACAGAGAAAAGGCTCTGCAATTTTCAAAGCGCTTAAGCCGCAAGCTTATTCCGACGAGAGAAAATGCCCCTGTCGGCAGCGAGTGGATAAGATTTATCGAGGGCATAACCCCGCTCGGTATAGTCTCCTATTCGGGTACGCTTGCAGCGCAAGTGCCGAAGACGGTAATAATAGACGACGAATACGGCGCCGCGTCAAACATCATAATAGGATATATCCGCGAATACGCGCTAAAAAACGGTTATGAAATAATAACCCTTAAAAATCCGTTTTTGCCCTCTGTTATCACCGACCACATAATTATACCCGAGTTAGGGCTTGCCTTCGCCACCGAAAACACCTATATTCACTTTTCCTCAGATACAAGGCGTATTCACGCACGGCGTTTTGTATCGTCGCAAAAGCTACACCTAAGCCGAGAAAGACTGAAATTCAACAAAAAAGCGGCTAAGGAGCTGTTTGGCTCGGCGGCAGGCACCCTTGCACAGGCAAAGCGGATACACGACACTCTTGAAAGCTATTATATAAAAGCAATGGATTTTGACCGCCTTACCGCCTTTGCCGAAAACTTTACAAAGGATATTCTTAAATAATTGAATATCGGAGGTCATTCTGAATGTCTGACCTCCGATATTTAATGTATAATCTTGCTAAATCGGTGTTTCTGTGCTATAATATTATATATTTTGATTGCGGAGGAACAAGATGTCTGCTAAAATTTACAGTCTGTCGGACGGAGCGGAGGGCTTGTTTATTAAAAACGAGCGGTTCAATACCACCTCTGTTTCCTTTAACTTCTATCTGCCGCTGTCGGCCGATACCGCGGCGGAATACGCGCTTTTGCCCTTTATGCTTACCACCTGCGGCGCGAAATATCCCGATTTTTCGGTGCTTAATTTCAAATTAAGCCGCCTTTACGGCGCACGGCTTGACGCGTCGGCGGAAAAGCTCGGGGATTACCAGCTTTTACGTATGCGGATATCGGTTATAAACGATAAATACACCTTTGACAGCGAATCCCTCTTAAGCCGTGCGACCGATATGCTTTTAAGCCTTGTTTTTGAGCCTAAAGCGGAAAACGGCGCCTTTTGCGGCGAGGATTTAAGCCGCGAAAAGCGCAAGGCTGTTGAGCACATTAAGGGCGAGATAAGCGAAAAACGCATTTACGCCAAAAACCGCCTTATTGAGGAAATGTATAAGGGCGAGGCTTACGGCGTGCCTAAGTGCGGCACGGCAGAGGACGTGGAAAAAATCACGGGCGAAGGTCTTTACAAGGCTTGGGAAGATATGCTGAAAAAAGCATATGTCAGGGTGCAGGTTATCGGCGCTTCATTGCCGC
Organism: uncultured Oscillospiraceae bacterium; assembly: GCA_902496265.1. GTDB lineage: Bacteria > Bacillota > Clostridia > Oscillospirales > Acutalibacteraceae > UBA737. The sequence goes on along the minus strand of CABVAD010000034.1, from coordinate 6,699 downwards.
CGCGCCTGTTTGAAGGCATTGCCGAAAAATTCGGCAGTATAAAGCGCGAAGACATCACCGACTGCAAATTGAATAAGCACACCGCCGCCGTAAAAACGCCTAACGAAATTACCGAGAGAATGGCGGTAAAGCAGGGCAAGCTTGTAATGGGCTTCTCCTCGGATATGTGCGGGGACGACGACCTTTCGCTCCCACTTATGGTTATGACCGATATTTTCGGCGGCGGCCCTTATTCCAGGCTTTTTGCAAACGTAAGGGAAAAAATGAGCCTTTGCTATTACTGCTCCGCTTCTGCTGTTCGGGGGAAGGGGCTTATAACGGTGGATTCGGGAGTTGAGGCAGAAAACGCCGATAAAGCGAAGACGGAAATTCTAAATCAGCTTGACGCGGTTAAAAAGGGTGAATTTACCGATTTTGAATATGAGGCTTCCCTTAAAAGCCTTCAGGATTCCCTTAATTCCTATAACGACAGTCAGGTTATGCTTGACACCTGGTACGCATTAAAGGCGGGCAATAAAACCCTTTACTCACCTGAAGAAATAGGTGAAAAAATTTCGGCAATCACCCGTGAGGACATAATAAACGCCGCAAAGGGTGTTGAGCTTCATACGGTTTACAAGCTACTTCCAAAGGGGGAAAAGTAATGCAAAAACAGGTTTTTGAAAGCGAAATCGGGGAAAGCTACGTTAAGGCTGTTCACCCGTCGGGGCTTAAAATTTACATTTTGGAAAAGCCGCAGTACAATTCCGCCTATGCGGTTTTCGGCACAAAATACGGTTCTATCGACACCTGCTTTTCGGTAAACGGCGAAAAAACACAGGTGCCCGAGGGCATAGCCCACTTTCTTGAGCACAAGCTTTTTGAAAGCGAGGACGGCGACGCCTTTACCAAGTACGCCGCGACAGGCGCATACGCCAACGCCTATACCTCATTTGACCGCACCTGCTACCTTTTCTCCTGCTCGGACAGATTTTACGATAATTTAGGAATACTGCTCGACTTTGTGCAGTCGCCCTATTTTACCGCCGAAACCGTGCAAAAGGAGCAGGGCATAATCGGTCAGGAAATACGAATGTACGACGACAGTCCCGAATGGCGGGTTATGTTCAATATGCTGCTCGCAATGTATAAAAACCACCCTGTAAGAATCGACATTGCGGGTACTGTGGAATCAATCGCCGAGATTGACGATAAGCTGCTTTACAAGTGCTATAACACCTTTTACAATCCGTCCAATATGTTTATCTGCATTGCGGGGAACGTAAATTCCGACAAGGTGTTGAGTCAGATAAACGGAGCGGTTAAGACAAACTCACCGATTGAAATTGAAAGAATCGGCTGTGACGAGCCCGATGATGTGGTCGACAGCTATGTAGAGCAGAAGCTGGAGGTGGCTCAGCCTATGTTCTGCTTCGGCTGCAAGGAAAGTATGGATAAGCCCGAGCGCACGGTAAAGGAAAAGGTATGCACCTCAATTTTGCTTGAAATAATCGCGGGGGACTCTTCTCCTCTTTATAAAAAGCTTATAAACGAGGGTCTTATAAACGACGAGTTTTCCTTTGAATACTTCACGGGTCACGGCTATTCCGCGGTAATATTCGAGGGCGAATCCCGCGACCCTAAAAGGGTCGCCGAGGAAATTAAGGCGGAAGTCAGCCGCCTTAAAGCCGACGGCATTGATAAAAAGCTCTTTTCCGCCGTTCGATGCGGAATGTACGGAGAGGCGGTACGCTCCTTTAACAGCGTGGAAAGCATTGCTACCCAGATGGTAGGCTGTGCTATGTCGGACAGCGGACTGTTCGACGAACTTAAATATCTTAAGTCGGTAACCCCCGACGATATTTACAAGCGGCTTTCTCTGCTTGAAAATGATAAAACCGTTCTTTCGGTTATTACTCCCGAATGAGGTGAAGTTTATGAGCTATGAAGTTGTTATTTTCGGAATAAAGCTTACACTCTCCCCTATTGCGTTCTCAATTCCGCTGGGTTCGCGCCATTGGGACATTTACTGGTACGGAATAATAATCGCGACGGGCTTTTTACTGGCTCTTATCTACGGCATTAAAAACGCCGCGAGATTTAACATTAACACCGACCGTATGCTCGATGTGGTGTTGGTGGCAACCCCTGTTGCAATACTCTCGGCGCGCACATATTATGTAATTTTCGACGGCGAACCGCTCGACGGCATAGGCGACTTCTTCGGCTTCGGAAATTCCTCGGGCTTTGCGGGTCTTGCGATTTACGGCGGCGTTATCGGGGCGTTTGTCTCGGGTGCGGTTATGTGCAAAATCCGCAAGGTTAAAATTCTCGATATGTTCGATATTGCCGCAATAGGCTTTCTTATCGGTCAGGGCGTAGGCCGCTGGGGCAACTTTGTAAATCAAGAGGCCTACGGCTCCTTTACGGGCAGCTCCTGGTGGGGTATGCAAAGCACCAAAACAATCTCCGAAATGGGCGAGGGTCTTGTTCATCCCTGCTTTTTGTATGAGTCGGTTTGGTGTATAGCGGGCTTCTTTATACTTAATTATTTCAGTAAAAAACGCCGTTTCAGCGGTCAGATTTCCCTTATGTACTGCGTGTGGTACGGCTTTGGCAGAGGTATAATCGAGTTACTTCGCACCGACAGCCTGATGATAGGCAATATCCGCGTTTCCTGCCTTTTGTCCTTTGCAATCTGCATTGCAGGTGCGGCTTTGCTTACCGTAATGCTGAGGCGCACCGCCGAAAACGCCGAGTCGGGCGATTACAGCGCGGTTTTTGCGGAAAATGAGGACAACGGGAATATAACGGAAGAAATAAAGGAAGATGAAAATGAGCAGAATAATTGACGGCAGGGTAATCTCCGCGGCGGTAAAGGAGCGTGTCAGACAGGGTGTTGCCGAGCTTAATAAAAAGGGAATAACGGTAGGGCTCGCGGTTATAATCGTAGGTGACGACCCCGCGTCAAAAATATATGTTGCAAACAAGAAGAAGGCGTGCGAAGCACTGGGTATTATCTCCGAGGAATACGCCCTGCCCACAAGCACAACCGAAGAGGAGCTTTTGGCTTTGGTGGACAAGCTTAACCGCAAAAAGAGCATTAACGGCATACTCTGTCAGCTTCCGCTCCCATCTCACCTTGATGAAAAGCTTATTATCAATTCAATTTTGCCCGAAAAGGACGTTGATGCCTTCCACCCTGCGAACGTAGGCAGAATAATGATCGGCGACTTCGATTTTGTCCCCTGCACCCCCGCGGGAATTATGGAAATGTTGGCATATGAGAATATTAATCCCGAGGGCAAAAACTGTGTGGTTATAGGCCGCTCAAACATTGTCGGCAAGCCTATGGCTATGCTGTTGCTCCATAAAAACGGAACGGTTACGGTCTGCCATTCAAGGACAGAGAATTTAAAGGAAATATGCAGTAAAGCCGATATTTTGGTCGCGGCGGTCGGAAAGGCGAAATTTGTCACCGCCGATATGGTCAAAGAGGGCGCGGTGGTAATCGATGTCGGTATGAACCGCGTTGACGGCAAGCTGTACGGCGACGTGGACTTTGACGGGGTTTCCAAAAAAGCTTCCGCCATAACCCCCGTTCCGGGCGGCGTAGGACCTATGACAATCGCAATGCTTATGCAAAATACCCTTACCGCGGCGAAAAAGCAAAACAAAATAATATAGTATTCGGGTGATTTTTTGATTAAAAAAATTATTTGCGCCTTATCAGCGGTTTTAATGCTTACCGCTCCCGTTTTTGCGAAAACTGCCGATATTAAAATTACCCCTCCGAAAGGTTTTTACAGCTTTAAATCGGGGCAAAGCGCGGAAAATACTGCGAAAATCCTCGGTATGACCTCAGATGAGCTTAAAAATTACTGCTCGGAAAACGGGATAGTATTTATTGCCGTTAATGAGGATAACACTAAGCAGATAAGGGTTTCTGTAACCGAATCGGAATTTTCGTCAAGTATAGGTAATCTAACAAACCTTTCGGACGATAAAATAACGGCGCTGATACCGGATATAACCGGCTCTGTCAGCGGAGAAATTACCGAAAAGGACGGTCAGAGGTTTATAAAAACCGCCGAAGCCTTAAGCGATTCGGGCGGCGAGTACAGCGTTATAAGCTATGTTACGGTCGCGGCTAAAAAGGATTATATATTATCCTTTTACACCGCCGCGGGAACAAGCACTGACTATACGGGGGAGGTTTTCGACAGCTTTTCTTCCGAGGATTTTTATAAAGAAGCCGACGAAAAAAGCTATTTCGTATATGTGATTATCGCCGCGATAGTACTGTTAGTGTTAGGCTCGGTCTATATAATATTCACCCTTGTGCGGGATATTAAAAATGACCGCGAAGATAACACCTGAGAAATTCGTCAAAAAAATGCAAAAAAATCAGAATTTACCTATAATATTATATCCGCGCCCGCACAAAATAGTAATGCAAACGCAAGAGAAAAAATTATAGGAGAGAAAAATACAATGGCTAAAAATGTAGTACCTGAGGCTAAAGACGCCCTCAACCGTTTTAAGATGGAGGCTGCCAACGACCTTGGTGTTCCTTTCCCATCTTAAAACGGTTGAGTTTTATATACATATTCTATTCTTTCAGTTCTTCCATCTCGCCCACAAATTTGTAAAATATCCGTATCGACTGCTCAAAAGGTGATGAGGCGTGGGTTGCCCTTTTCTTACCCTCGGGCAAAATTTTAGGTCCTACTTCTATTCTGTCAATAAAGGTAAGCAAGGTATCACGGTCAAGTTTTTCGATATGGCTATATTGCTTTGTAAGTTCAAAGAACATTTTGTAGTTGTCGCTTTTACTTGTTTGCACGGTTTCTTCACTCAGTTCCGAAAGTTCCCTTTTTATTGCAACCGATTCCTTTTGTAAATCGTCAACCATAGAACTTAATCGGTCATCATCAAGCCGTCCCTCGGCATTGTCCACATAGAGTTTGGGAATTATTTTATCTATAACGACAAGTCTTCCCTGCAGTTTTTCTCGGAGTGCTTTTCGTTCGCGAAGTGCCTTATCGGAATTTTCATCCTCCATAACACGCTTTACGATGCTGTCAATCTCCTCGTCTGTAAGAGAAATAAGGGCGTTCAAATCTTCCGTCACAAGGTTAATAAGGTCGGAATACTTAATACGGGTACCCTCGCAAGGATTTGTAATATCCTTGCGTTTATTTATGCAGGAAAGATACCAGTACTTGTTTCGCTCACCCTTATAAACCGTTCCGCAAGAACACAGAGCGTGACCGCACAATGCACAGTAAGCAACTCCCGAAAAGATACTCTTTCTGATATGCTCATACTGCTGAAAACTGCGTGCACCCTTGCCCATATTGTCGTGGGCTTTTTGGAAGATTTCTTGGCTTACCAACGCCTCGTGGGTATTCTCGGTTACCGCCCATCTGTCAGGCGGGATTGCAACCTTCTTTTTAGACTTGACGCTTGCTTTTTTTGTTTTTCCTAAAAGAGTATGACCCAAATAAACCTCGTTTTTGAGTATTCTCTTGACCGTTGTATAGTTCCAAAGGTCAGATGCTCTCGCTGCTCCCTCAACGCTGAATTCATCACGGTATAACACACGGTATTTAAGCGGCGGAATAACTCCGTCATTATTAAGGTCCTGTGCAATTTTTCTTGACGAATCACCCTTTGCGGCAGCTTCAAAAATCCTCTTGACAACCGGTGCGGTCACTTCGTCAGGAACAAGCTGATTTTTATTTCGGTCCGCTTTCTTGTAACCGTAAGGCGGACAGGCACAATATAAGCCGTCCTGCCGTTTGGTTTTAAGCACATCCTTGACCTTTCGTGAACCGTCTCGCAGATATACCTCGTTCATAGCGAACTGGAACGGCGCCATCACATTTTCGTCTTCGCTGTCAAAGTTGTCGGCAATGGCGATATACCTTACCCCGTGTTCAGGGAAAAACTGCTCGGCATAATAACTCGATTCACGCATATCACGGCCGAGACGGGATAGGTCTTTAGTTATTACCGTGTTTGCAAGACCATTATCAAGCTCACGCATCATTTCCTGAAAACCCGGTCGGTCAAAGTTACCGCCCGAATAACCGTCGTCGACAAACTCACGAACAAGGTTTATGCCGTTTTGCTCGCAGTATTTGTTTACAATCATACGCTGGTTGGTAATACTTGATGATTCACTTTTCTGCGCTTCTTCTCGGGATAATCTTAAATAAGCAAAGGCGATTTTATTTTGTTCGATTCTCATTTTACCTCCTTCGGCTGAATCGAACCACCGATATTATTATACACCATAGAGCCGCCCACTTCAAGCGACGGCGCATTATTTTTTGTATCTTTAACTCGCTGTTCAATAAGCATAGCGGTAGTTTTGTTCTCTGCAAAGACTCTGCTGATGATATACCTCGTATTCTCAATATCTCTGTAATCCTTCATTCGAACTCCTCCCTTCTCTATTTTTTCCAATGTAGTAAAATTTAAACATAGTACCGACTCCTTTAATGTCTTTTCCGAAAACATTTGCGGATAAAATATAAAGAAGTTTGTTTTTCAGTTTCAAGTAAATATTAACGAAACCTTTCCAAATCTTCATTGACTGCCTCAGTGGTTCAGATTGAAGTTGTTCCTGAAGCATTTGGATATAATATATGTAGGTAATAAAAAATCGTTTTTCAAGAAAACTTAAACTGTGGTAAAATAGTGTTGAAAGGG
>CABVAD010000033.1 GCA_902496265.1 uncultured Oscillospiraceae bacterium | reverse complement strand
GATACGAGAGTTGTTTTGCCGACTCTCGTATTCGGATTTAGAAAGGAAGTTTGAGCCGTGTCATTAAAGCCCGGAAAAATGATGGTCACAAGAACAATAGTGGTTATGACCGCGCTTATACTTGCGCTTTCGATAGTCTCGGGGGCGAGCCTTGTTAACATTATGATAATCAAGGGCGAACAATATCAGAACGACGCCTCTGAGCAGCAGCTTTACGACAGCCTTGTAACCGCTCCGCGCGGCGATATTTACGACCGCAATATGCAGATATTGGCAACAAGCTCGCCCGCCTGGACGGTTTACATAACACCGAACGGAATCAAAAAGCTTGATGAGGACGAGGCGGAAAAGGTTAAGAAGAAAATAGCCGAGGGGCTTTCGGAAATATTGGAGCTTGATTACGAGACGGTTTACGGCTATACCGAAAAAAACTCGTATTATGTAATTGTAAAGAAAAAAATTGATAAAACCGTTGCCGACAAGGTAAGACAGTTTCTGCTTGATAACAAGGATTTGGAGCTTACTCAGTATGTAGGTCTTGACGAGACCACAAAAAGATATTACCCCAACGAGAATTTAGCCTCGGTCGTGCTGGGCTTTGTCGGCTCGGATGATCAGGGACTGGCGGGAATCGAAAGCTATTACGATAACGATTTAACGGGAATAGCGGGACGTGTTGTCGCCGCTAAAAACGCCGCAGGAACGGATATGCCCTTCTCATATGAAAAGGTGGAGGAGGCGACAAAGGGAAAGTCGCTGGTGCTGACCCTTGATTCCTATGTCCAGTACACGGCGGAAAAATATTTGGAAAACGCCATTGAAGCCAACAAAATCGCGGAACGCGGTGCGGCGGTGGTAATGAATGTAAACACAGGCGCCATACTTGCAATGGCGGTTAAGGGCGACTTTGACCCGAACGAACCCTTCACCCTCTCCGCCGCAGATCAGGAAAAGGTGGACGCCGTAACCGACGGGGAGGAAAAAAAGTCGCTTAAATCCGAGCTTTTAAACCGTCAGTGGAGAAACAAGGCGGTTTCGGATACCTATGAGCCCGGCTCTGTTTTCAAGGTTATAACGGCTTCGATTGCGCTTGAGGAAAACCTTGTAAATAAAAATTCCAGCTTTTTCTGCAACGGCTCGGCGACTGTGGCGGGACAGCATTACAGCTGTCACAAAAAAACGGGTCACGGCTCGCAGAATCTTTTGCAGGCGATATCAAATTCCTGCAACCCCGCCTTTATCACAATAGGTCAGTTTGTAGGCGTGGAGACCTTTTCAAAATACTTTAAGGCCTTCGGACTTACCGAAAAAACAGGTATCGACCTGCCCGGCGAGGCGACATCAACCTACCACAAGGAAGAAAAAATGGGACCTGTCGAGCTTGCGTCATGCTCCTTCGGTCAGACCTTTAACGTTACGCCTATGCAGCTTATTTCGGCGGTATCCGCCGCGGTAAACGGCGGATATCTTGTTCAGCCGCACCTCGTGGAAAAAAAGCTTGATGATAACGGAAAGGTTGTCGAAACGGTTTCAACCTCATATAAACGTCAGGTTATTTCCGAGACAACCTCGGCTACAATGCGCGAGCTTATGAACTATGTTTCGGAAAACGGCGCGAAAAACTCATTGGTCGCGGGATACAATATAGGCGCTAAAACAGGTACGTCGCAAAAGGTCGCAAAAATACTGGCGACAGGCGATAAACATTTATATATCGGCTCATGTCTTACCGTTGCTCCGATAGAAAATCCCGAAATAGCCGTCTTTGTAATGCTTGACGAGCCTAAGGGAGACAAATATTACGGCGGCGTTATTTCAGCGCCTGTCAACTCACAGATTATGGCGGACGTTCTGCCGTATCTCGGCTACGAGCCGAGTTATTCCCAAGAGGAGCTTAAGAGCCTTACCCTAACCGTTCCTGATACGGTAGGCTCAAGTGTTGCCGATGCGAAATCAAAAATAAGCTCGGCAAAGCTTGAATGTAAGGTTATAGGCTCGGGCGAAAAGGTCGTGCGCCAGCTGCCGGAGGCCGGAAGCAAGGTGATTTCGGGCGGCGTGGTAATCGTTTACACAGAAGAGGGCGGCTCAGAAAAGGTGACGGTTCCTAATCTTCTGGGACTTACCGCCACCGAGGTCAATAAGCTTGCCGCAAATTCTAATATAAACGTGGAATTTTCGGGCAACACAGCGTCGGGAGGGCTTAAATCCTATAAGCAAAGCGTCGAGGCGGGTCAGTCGGTTGACGCGGGTACGGTGATTACTGTTTATTTCAGAGACGAAAATGTTGTTGACGGTTAGGCTTTTTAAGGCCTTATAAAAAGGAGAAAAAATGAAGCTTTTAAATTTGATTGAATGTAAAGAAATGCTTGGACAGACCGAAATAAGCGGAATAACCTGCGATTCAAGGCAGGTGAAGCCGGGTTTTGCATTTGTATGTATTAAGGGCGCTAAATCGGACGGTCACGATTATGCCGAAAAGGCGCTCGAAAACGGCGCGGCTGTAATTATAGCCGAGCGGGATTTGGGACTTGAAGTTCAGATTGTCGTATCCGATACCCACGCGGCGTATGCCGATATGTGTGCAAATTGGTTCGGCAATCCCGCAGACAGCTTAAAGCTTTTGGGCGTTACAGGCACAAACGGCAAGACCTCGGTTACCTATATGATGAAAAAAATACTCGAAAAAGCGGGGTACAAGGTCGGTCTTATAGGAACAATACAGAATATGATAGGGGACGAGATTATCGCCGCCCATAACACCACGCCGAACGCCTATGAGCTTAACTCGCTTTTCGCACTTATGAAGGCAAAGGGCTGCACATATGTTATTATGGAGGTATCCTCCCACGCGCTTGACCAGTCGAGGGTTTACAGGCTTACCTTTGAAGCCGCAATGTTCACAAATCTTACGCAGGATCATCTTGATTACCATATTACAATGGAAAACTATCTCGCGGCGAAGAAAAAGCTGTTCCGTATGTGCAAAACCGCGGTTATAAACAGCGATGACCCATATTCCGCCGAGCTTATAAAGGGGCTTGACTGCAAAATATCCACCTATTCTATGGGGGATACTTCGACATACAGCGCAAAGGGGGTTAATTACCGCCCCGCAAGCGTTGAATACGAGTTCGTAAGCGACAGCGAAATAGGTCATATAAGCGTCAACACAGGCGGAAAATTTACGGTTTACAATTCGCTTTGCGCCGCCGCCTGTGCGGCGGAAATCGGTATTCCGCTTGTCACGGTGGCTTCGGCTCTTAAAGAGCTTCACGGCGTTAAGGGCAGGGCGGAGGTTGTTCCCACGGGCAGGGATTTCACGGTGATTATCGATTACGCCCACACCCCCGACGGACTTAAAAACATACTTTCGATCTTCCGCGAATGTAAGAAAAACCGCCTTATCGCGGTTTTCGGCTGCGGCGGAGACAGGGACAAAACAAAACGTCCCATAATGGGCAATATCGCGGCGCATTTTTCGGATTATGCCATAGTTACAAGCGATAACCCGAGAACCGAAGACCCGAGTGCTATAATTGAGGATATATTAGAGGGTATGAAGGGCGCGGTTATACCTGTAAAGGTTATTGAAAACAGAATAGAAGCGATAAAATTCGCTGTTTCAATTGCAAAAAAAGATGATATAATAGTACTTGCAGGAAAGGGACACGAAACCTATCAGATTTTAAACACGGGTACAATTCATCTTGACGAGCGCGAGGTTGTAGCCGAAGCGCTGGCCGAATCAGACTGATTGCTGCCTTCGTTGAAAAAAGGAGATTGAGCGATAAAATGAAAGACCTGACACCTTTAATCGCCGCGGCTGTGGCGTTCGCGGTGACCGCGGGACTCGGATATATTGTAATTCCGTATTTAAAACGGCTTAAATTCGGGCAGACTATATTAGACATAGGCCCTAAATGGCATAAGGGCAAGGAGGGCACGCCGACAATGGGCGGCGTTATGATAATCGCGGGAGTGCTTTTGTCACTTGGAATAGCTTATGCCTATTCTGCTGTTGTCAGGGGACGCTTTGCCGCGGAGATGAAAACCCCCTACCGTCTGTCGCTTTTTTCGGCGGGTATTGTTATGGCGCTTTGTATGTCTGCTATCGGCTTTATGGATGATTATATAAAGGTCGTTAAAAAGCGCAATTTAGGTCTTACCGCAAGGCAGAAAACCTTTTTACAGCTGTTGGTCGCGGCGGCATATCTGGCTACACTCTGCATTTCGGGTATGAAGACAACCTACATTCCCTTTGTCGGGGACGTTGACGTAACAAAGGGCTTCGGACTGCTTTTCTGGCCTGTGGCGCTTATGTTTATCTACGGCTTTACAAACGCGGTGAATCTTACCGACGGAATAGACGGCTTGGCGTCCGCGGTGACCTTAGTGGTTGCCTGTGCGTTTATGCTTGCTTCGGGCTTCCTTTACAATATGGGAATTAACGCAATGTCCGCCGCGCTCGCGGGGGCGTGCGTAGGCTTTATTGTATGGAACGCGAAGCCCGCAAAGGTGTTTATGGGCGATACGGGCTCTATGTTTTTGGGAGGAATGGTGGTTGCGGTCTCCTTCGGAATAGGAAGACCTGTACTGCTTATTTTTGCCGGAATAACCTACTTCCTTGAGGCGCTTTCGGATATTATTCAGGTCGCTTACTATAAGCGCACAAAAAAGCGTCTGTTTAAAATGGCACCCCTTCACCATCATTTTGAAATGAGCGGCTGGTCGGAGCAGAAAATCGTTTTTGTTTTCTCGGGAATAACCGCTGTCGGCTGTGCGGCCGCGTTACTGCCTGTAATATTTAATTGGTAATATCGGAGGTAAGAGGATATGGCAAAGCTTAAAGGCAAAAAAAGCGAATATACATCGGGTAAGCTTGATATAACCTTTTTATCCTTTGTCCTGATTCTGCTTACCGTGGGACTTGTTATGCTCTATTCGGCAAGCTACGCCTTTTCCTACAATCAGTACGGTAACAGCTATAAGTTTATTACCCGACAGGCGTTGTTCGCGGCGGTCGGAGTCGCGGTAATGCTTGTGGTTTCAAGGATTGATTATCATATATGGCGCAAATTCGCGTGGGTTGTTTATGTTCTTTCAACCGTAATGCTCGCGGTGCTTTTGATACTGCCGCCGATGGTTGAGGGCAAGGACGTTAAACGCTGGATAGTAATAGGTCCTGTTAATTTTCAGCCGTCAGAGATCGCTAAATTTGCAATTATTCTCCTGTTTTCCTCCCTTATCGCGGCAAATTACAAGCATATGAAAAGCTTTAAATTTATCGCTTTTCTTGTTGTTTTGCTGGGGCTTGAGTGCGGTCTTGTAGTAATGGAGCCGCACCTTTCGGCTACGGTGCTTATTTTTTCAATCGGAATAGTACTGCTTATTGTGGGAGGACTTCCCAAGCGGTATATTTTGGGCGGCGTCGGCGCGGGTGTAGGACTCGGCGTTTTGGCGGTTATCACAGGGGTTATAGGCTACGGCTCTGACCGAATAAAGTACTGGCTTGACCCGTGGGCGGACGCAAAGGGCAAGGGCTTTCAAACCATTCAGTCGCTTTTGGCAATAGGCTCGGGCGGAATTTTAGGCAGGGGAATAGGCCAGTCAAGACAGAAATATCTGTGGCTTCCTGAGCCCCACAACGATTTTATTTTCGCAATAGTATGCGAGGAATTGGGTCTTGTGGGCGCGCTTATAATTATTTTGCTTTTCTGCCTGCTTGTTTGGCGCGGCTTTACGATAGCTATGCGCGCGCAGGATAAATTCGGCTCGCTGTTGGCGCTGGGGCTTACCTTTCAGGTAGGACTTCAGGCAATGCTTAATATCTGGGTTGTTACCAACACCATTCCGAATACGGGAATAAGTCTTCCGTTTTTCAGCTACGGCGGAACCTCACTCCTTATTCTGCTTGCCGAGATGGGCATTGTGCTTTCGGTGTCAAGGGGAGCAAATATAGAAAAAACCTGAATGGAGGTAAACAGATATGAAAATACTGTTTGCAGGCGGCGGCACGGCGGGGCATATTAATCCCGCGCTTGCGATAGCGGGATATATAAAGGAACGCCACCCCGACGCGGAAATTTCCTATATCGGTACGGCGGATAAGCTTGAAGCAAAGCTTGTGCCCGCAAAGGGCTACGATTTTCATACGATTGATGTAGCGGGTTTTCAGCGTAAGCTGAGCCTTAAAAATATTGCAAAAAACATAGATGCGGTCGGGAAGGCGATATCATCCTCACACGCGTCAAAAAAGCTTTTAAAGGAAATAGCGCCCGATATAGTGGTCGGCACGGGGGGATATGTAAGCGGCCCTGTACTTCGCGAGGCGCATAAATTAGGAATAAAAACCGCCATACACGAGCAAAACGCATTCCCGGGTGTTACCACAAAAATGCTTGCCGATAAGGCGGACAGGGTAATGCTCGCAATGCCCGAGGCTGAAAACCGCTTAAAGCTTAAAAAGCCGCCCGTTATAACGGGAAACCCCGTAAGGAGCGAGCTTTTGAGCATTTCGCGCGAAGAAGCAAGGCGAAAATTAGGACTTGATAACCGCCCGCTGATACTCTCCTTCGGCGGGTCGCTCGGCGCAAGGCACATTAACGAGGCTGTGACCGAGCTTATAAAATGGCACAACGGCACCGATAAATTTTATCATATTCACGGCACGGGCAAGGCAGGCTACGAGGCTATGATGTCGGCTCTTGACGGCGTAAAGCTGTCACCCCTTATTGATATTCGAGAGTATATAAACGATATGGACGTCTGTATGGCGGCGGCAGACCTTGTGATATGCCGCGCGGGCGCTATCACCCTAAGCGAGCTTTGCTGCTGCGGTAAGCCGTCGGTGCTTATCCCGTCCCCTTACGTGGCGGAAAATCACCAGTACCACAACGCTATGACCCTTAAAAAGGCGGGCGCGGCGGAAATTCTTGAGGAAAAGGATTTGAGCGGGGAAGGTCTTATTAATACCGTTTCAAAAATAATAGAAAACAAGCCCCTGCTTCAAAAAATGAGCGACGCCGCACTGAAACACGCGATTTTGGACTCAAATAAAAGAATTTACGATGTTTTAATGCAATTATATACGGGAGCGTGACAATTTCCGTACTTTCGCATAGTATGAACTGTGAGAAAAGTTTTAGTCATTGGAAAGTCGAAACCTTATCGTATTAGATTCTCCAACGACAACTGTGAGAGGGTGCGGTCAATGTCCGAAATTATAGTAAACGGCGGTAAAAGGCTTTACGGCGGTATATCCGTTCAGGGGGCGAAAAACAGCGTTCTTCCCGTGCTTGCGGCAACCGTTTTGTGCGAAAAGGAATGTGTGATACATAACTGCCCCGCGCTTTCGGACGTGGAAACCTCCCTTAAAATTTTAAGGGCATTGGGCTGTGACTGTGAAACGGACGGGGACACCGTAACGGTGGACAGTAAGGGGATACGCGAATACGAAATTCCCGATAATCTGATGCGGGAAATGCGTTCCTCCGTGGTCTTTTTAGGCGCGGTTATAGGCAGATGCGGGAGGGCCGTAATAAGCAGTCCCGGCGGCTGTGAATTAGGTCCGCGCCCTATTGATTTGCACCTTTCCGCCCTCGAACGAATGGGCGTTACGGTAAACGAGGAACACGGCTATTTAATCTGCACCGCTGAAAACGGACTTAAGGGCGCTGAAATAAGTCTCGGCTTTCCGAGCGTGGGCGCTACCGAAAATATTATTCTTGCGGCGGCTACCGCAAAGGGTATGACGGTGATCCACGGCGCGGCTAAAGAGCCTGAAATAAGCGACCTTGCCGATTTTTTAAACAGCGCGGGCGCGCGTATTTACGGCTGCGGGTCGGATACCGTGAGAATCTACGGTGTAGAAAAACTCGGCGGAACCGAGCACACGATAATCCCCGACCGAATAGCCGCGGCAACATATATGGCGTGTGCCGCGGTTACGGGCGGAAAAATCACCCTTTGCAACCTTATGCCGTCTCATATGGTCTCTGCTCTTTGGGTCTTCAGGGAGGCGGGCTGTGATGTCGAGCTTTCGGGTAAAAGCATTACCGTGACCGCGCCCGAACGGCTTAAAAGAGTGCCGACCGTGAGAAGTCTTGTTTACCCCGGCTTTCCTACCGACGCAGGGCCTATTATCGTCGCAATGTTAAGCCTTGCGGACGGCACCTCGGTTTTTGTTGAAAATATATTTGAAAACCGTTTCCGTTATGTTGATGAGCTTAAGCGCTTCGGCGCGAAAATCAAAACAGAGGGAAAAATCGCGGTGACAGAGGGCGTAAAGGAGCTTTCGGCGGCGGACTGCAGGGCGACTGATTTGCGCGGCGGCGCGGCGCTTGTTATAGCGGCATTAGCGGCTCGCGGCGAATCGAAAATAGGCGATATTCACCACATAGAACGCGGCTATGACGATATTGTATCGGTCTTAGAGCCGCTCGGCGCGGATATAAAATACAGTAAGGATTGATAGCTTGAAAAGGACAGCGGAAAACGACGAGTTTCTGAAAAAAAGAAAAGCGCGTCAGCGCAGAATAAGAAAGCGGCGTATTATGATAGGATTTACGCTCTTTACTGTTCTGATTGCCACGGTCTTCGCGGTACTGTCGCTGACCGTGCTTTTCCCGATAAAGGAGATAACTGCAAAGGGCAGCGGGAAATACACCTCCGAACAGATTGTCGCCTTAAGCGGCATAAATATAGGCGATAATCTGTTTATGTCCTCGGTTAAGACCGAGGCTCTAAGGGAAAAGCTGCCATATATAGAGAGCGTTAAAATCAAGCGAACGCTTGAGGGAAATATTACCCTTACCGTAAAGGACGCCGAACCCTACGCCTGCTATTATTCGGACGGAGCATATTACACCGTAAGCCGTGCGGGTTATGTGCTTGAAAGCGGAAGCGAAAAGCCCGAATCTCTCTTTGAAATACGGGCAGGCGGCGTAAAATGCGTTCTCGGCAAGGCGGTTGACTTTTCCTCGGAAAAGACTATGGATTTAATCTCGGAAATCGGCGGTCTTGCCGAGGAATACGGATTGAAGCTTAACTATATTGACGTGACCAACGAGCTTACGATTACCGTAAAAGCGGAAAATCGTTTTGTAGTTAATCTCGGCACGTCAAATTCCCTCCAAAATAAATTCGCCCATCTTTCGGGAATGATAAAGAATATCGAGGAAACAAAGACGGGGAAAATCAATTTGAGTATGTGGACAGCCGAAAATACTGAGGGA
>CABVAD010000032.1 GCA_902496265.1 uncultured Oscillospiraceae bacterium | reverse complement strand
AAATATATGCGTCTGCCGAAAAGCGAGGTGCCGACCCTTACAAGAGTAGCCCCCTCTTCGGCGGCAATATCAAAATCGTTTGACATTCCCATAGACAGTACGCTCATATTACTATTATCTATTTTTTTGTCCCTAATGTCAATAAACAGTTTATACATATTACGGAAATATTTTCGGCTTTCTTCGGGCAAATCGGTAGCGGGCGGTATCGCCATAAGCCCTTTAACCCTTATTGCGGGTAATTTTGCGGTTTCTTTGACCGCGCTTTCGATTTCCTTCGGTGCAAAGCCCGACTTTGATTCCTCCCCGCCGATATTGACCTCAAGCAGAATGTCCATTGTAATTCCGCGCTTTAACGCCTGCTTTGAAATTTCGTTTGCAAGCTTTAGTGAATCCACCGATTCAATCATTTCGACCTTGTCGATAATATCCTTAACCTTATTGGTCTGCAAATGTCCGATAAAGTGACTGTGCGCGGGTTTTAAAAGGCTGTGCTTTGAAAGCAGCTCCTGCACGCGGTTTTCGCCGATATGGGTTATCCCCTTTTCTATCGCGTAGTTGATTGTGTCCGCGTCCACCGTCTTTGTCGCGGCAAGGAGGGTTATTTCTTCTTTATCGCGCCCCGATTTTTCCGCCGCGCTATTTAATCTCTCTAAAACCCTCTGATAATTTAAATCAAATTCTTCAGCTGATAATTTTTCCATCATAAAGGTTCTTTCCTTTCACGATTACCTCGTCGTAGAGTCTAAGCACCGTGTCGTCGCTCGTCTGCTTTTCGCATATCATATAGTCGCCGTCCGTAAAGAGGACGTTAACCTCGACAAACTTAACCTGCATACCCGTAAGCACATAAACGCCCCGCTTTGAATCCACCACGCGAAGCGCGCTTTTCGGCGCCTTTAAGCCGCTGTATTCCTTTTTAACGACCGTCATAGGGCCTGTCCGCATTGAGGCTAACTCGCTGTTCATATCGTTGCAGGCAAAAAGCACGACCGCGCTCGATTCACTTTCGGATATATTGATTTTACTGACGGTTACGGGAAGCTTCGGATAGCTTTTTACAGAGGTGTATACGGTAAGACTGTCCCCCTCCTTGTAATTAAGGGACTCGTTTATAGAAACCTCGGCGGCGATATACCACTCGTAATCCGACACGATTTTTCCCACAACATTGCCGTCCACGCTTTCAGCCTTTATGCCGTTTAAATACTCAGGGGTGATTTTTTCGGGATTATCGCAGGTAAGCGCCTTTTCGTAGCCGTCCGCCTTGAATACGAAATAGCCCGACCTGTCCGCCTTTAAAGTACCCTTTGCCGCGGGCAGGGAGGCTGAAAGCTGTTCCCTTTCGGCTTTAAGCGCCGAAAGCTGGGCCGAGAAATCCGCCGTCTCTCCCATTGCCGCCTGCCGTCTGTTATAGGACGACAAAAGCTCGTCCGACCTTTCTGCAAAGCTGTCGTAATTGCCGTTCGCTCCGCTTACGATGAGATTATTCAGATTCTTACTGACCTTTGAATTTATCATATCAAGGTCTGCCGCCTCCAAATCGTTGTAGCTGAGCATTTCTTCAATATCCTTTATCTTGCTGTTTACCGAATCTATGCGTTCGAGGGTAATTGAAGCCGATTCGCTGTCGTAAATATTGGCAATTACGCCGTTCTTTGCAACGCGGTTGCCGTCCCCTATCACAAAGTGCATAACCCTGCCGCCGGTCGAGGTGACCAAGGTTTCGTTCCTAATTATTATTCCCGTGATGTTAAGTCCGTCAGAAATATCGCTGTAAACCGCCGTTTCGGTCTTTACGGGCTTATAAAAGGAGGAAACCGCCTGATGCACCGCGAAAACCGCAATCAGCAGAATAACAAAGCATTTGAGCACAGTTGATCCTTTCATTATGCTTCCTCCCTTTGCAAAAATTCTTCGGTAAGCCTTGAGGCTTCTGTCAATAAATCCTCTGTCTCATCGGCGTAAATCCAGTTTATGCGCTTATCCCTGTTAAACCAGGTAAGCTGTCTTTTAGCATATCTTCTTGTCTGCCGTTTAAGGTTTTCCGCCGCTTCGTAAAGACTGCATTCACCCTTAATAAAGCCCGACAGCTCCTTATGACCTATCGCCTGAACCGCGCCGCCGCGCCCTGAAAGCGCGGTTTTCGCTTCCTCTAAAAGCCCGCTTTCGAGCATAATGTCAACCCTTCGGTTTATCCTCTCATAAAGCTTTTCGCGGTCGCGGTAGTTAATACCTATTAAAAGCGGATCTATATATTCCCTTCCCGAGTGGGACAGGGTGTTCTGCTCGGTGACAGTTTTGCCCGTGGTTTTATATACCTCAAAGGCGCGGATTATTCGGCGGCGGTTATTCGGGTGAAGTCTTGCCGCAGTATCGGGGTCAAACTCGGCTAATTCCTTTAGCATCCGCTCTGCTCCGATTTCATCAAAGCGGTTTTCAAGGCTTCGTCTCAGCTCATAATCGGTTTCTTCCTCGGTATATTCGGTATTATCGGCAAGGGAGCTTATATAAAGCCCCGTCCCGCCGACAACAATAGGGAGCCTCCCTCTTTTTTGAATATCCGCTATAACCCGCCGCGCCGCCTTAACATAATCAGCCACCGAAAAGCTTTGGTCAGGCTCTAAAAATTCAAGTAAATGGTGTGGTATTCCCCGCATTTCCGCTGTATCGGGGGCGGCGGAGGCGATATGTATTCCCTTGTAAATCTGCATTGAATCGGCGGAGACTATCTCGCCCGAAAATTTTTCGGCAAGCGAAACGCCGAGTCCCGTTTTTCCCGAAGCGGTAGGGCCTACAATAAAAACTGTTTTAATCTTACTCATTGTATTCTGCCGAACTGCTTTTCAAGCTCACGCCGACTTATTTCAAACGCCACGGGACGGCCGTGCGGGCAGTACATAATATCGTCCGAATAAAGCACCCTTTCGGCTAATTTTTGTTTTTCTTGCGGACTCGTCCTGCTCCCCGCCTTAATCGCCGCTTTACAAGCGACTGTATGATAAAGGTCGTCGAGCTTTTCGACCTCGGCGGAATGATTTTTAATAAGGCTTTCCGCTAGCTCGCTTATTAACTCCTCGGCGTCGGACGCGGTAAGGGCGGACGGAACCGAGAGTATCCGCACCGACGAATTTCCGAAATCCTCTATTTCAAAGCCCGCTTTGCAAAGCTCGTCGGTATTCTGTATAACCGCGGAATATTCCTCGCGTGGAAGCACCGCGGTCACGGGGGTCAAAAGCGCCTGAACAGCCACGCCTTGCTTGCTTTTTAATTCGTTAAACAAAATGCGCTCGTGCGCGGCGTGCTTGTCTATCATAAAAATGCTGTCGCCCATCTGGACGATAATGTAGGTCAAAAACGCCTCGCCTATAAGTATTATTTCGGGGCGTTCGTCCTCGCTGTCCTTTGTTATGTCAACCGATACCTCTGCTGTCCGAGGAGTTGGTATTTCTATATCGGGCTTTGAAGCGGTCGGCGTGTTTTCGGTTTTAACAGGCTCGATTACAGGCGAATGGGGTTCTATTTTCTCACCGTGTTCGCCTACAGTAGAATAATTATCCATAAACGCGGGTCTTGACGGGCTTCTTAAGGTCGCATTATTTTTGTTGTTATGTAAACTAATCTCTTTCGGATAAGCGCGCTCCGCCACCGTCGTCTCTTTAATTGTCTGCTGGCGGTATTCCTCGGTCTTTATCCTCTCAAAGGGATTGAACACAGGCTCTTTAAATTTAACCTCGGGTCTTGTATCTCCCGCGGTCAGCGCGTTTTTAACCGCAGAATACACAGCGTCAAAAACGCGGCGCTCGTCCGAGAAGCGCACCTCGGTCTTAGCGGGGTGAACGTTTACGTCCACCGCGTCAAACGGAACGGTGAGATACAGCACAAAGCCCGGGAATTTACCTATCATAGCGCTGTTTTTATACGCCTGCTCCGCCGCCGCGGTCACAGTGCCCGAGCGGACAAGTCTGCCGTTTAAAAATACAAACTGGTAATTCCTTGTCGGTCTGCAGGAAACGGGCTTGCAGGTAAGCCCCGAAACGGCTATGCGCTCACGCTCGCCCGAAACGGGAATAAGCGTTCCCGCAAACTCGCGCCCCAAAACGCTGTAAACCGTGCCGCCTGTCTTTCCGTCCCCCGCTGTATTAAGGGTCTGCTTGCCGTCACGAATGAATTTAAAGGCGATTTCGGGATGGGAAAGGGCGATTCTGTCGACCACAGCGGCGGCGGCGTTCGCCTCGGAAACGTCTTTTTTAAGGAACTTCATACGGGCGGGGGTGTTGTAGAAAATATCGCGGATTACTATTGTCGTCCCGTCAGGACAGCCCGCCTCCTCATACAGCCTTTCCTCGCCGCCCTCAATTATATAATGCGTGCCGAGATCGCTGTCTTTGGGCTTAGTGAACAGCTCGACCTTCGCCACCGAGGAAATTGCCGCAAGAGCTTCTCCCCTGAAGCCGAGGGTTGCTATGGCATTAAGGTCAGCATCATTTTTTATCTTGCTTGTAGCGTGGCGCAAAAACGCCGTGGGAACATCGCCAAAATCAATACCGCAGCCGTTGTCGGTAATCCTTAAATAGGTTATACCTCCCTGCTTTATTTCAACGGTGATATTATCCGCCCCGGCGTCTATGGAGTTTTCAACCAGCTCCTTTATAACCGACGCAGGACGTTCCACGACCTCTCCCGCGGCGATAAGCTCGGCTACCTCTTTTGGTAAAAGATTAATTTTCGGCATTTTTACGCCTCCTTTTATATGGACTTTGCTTTATTTACAAAATCGAAAAGTATCTGCATTGCCTCTATCGGCGTTAGTGTGTTAACGTCAAGTACTTGAAGCTCGTGCAGAATATCCTGCGCTCCCTGCATTTCAATAGGCAGCTGCATTTCGGGGTCAGGGGCGGTCTTGTAGGTGACAAGCCCCTCCTCCTCGGTCTTTTTTAAAATCTGCTTTGCGCGTTTTATCACCTCGTCGGGTATCCCGCCGAGCTTTGCTACCTCTATTCCGTAGCTGTCGTCCGCGCCGCCGCGCACAATACGCCGCAAAAAGGTTATATCGTCCCCGCGCTTTTTGACCGCTATATTATAATTCTTAACCCCTTGGAGCTCGTTTTCCATTTCGGTAAGCTCATGATAGTGGGTAGCGAAAAGCGCCTTTGCGCCGAGCTTCTTCTTATCAACCACATATTCAAGCACCGCCCTCGCTATCGACATTCCGTCAAAGGTGGAGGTGCCCCTGCCTATCTCGTCAAGGATAAGCAGACTTTTGCTTGTGGCGTTTTTAAGAATATCGGCGACCTCGCTCATCTCCACCATAAAGGTGGACTGACCCGCCGCCAAATCGTCCGACGCGCCGACTCTGGTGAAAATCGCGTCAACCGCGCCGATTTCCGCGCTCTCGGCGGGAACAAAGCAGCCTATCTGCGCCATAAGCGTGATAATCGCGACCTGACGCATATATGTGGACTTTCCCGCCATATTAGGTCCTGTTATTATAGCGCAGCGGTCGTCCTTCATATTAAGCATAGTATCGTTTGCAACAAAAGGGGTGTTAATCACCTGCTCTACAACAGGGTGTCTTCCCGACTTTATCATTATAGCCCCGCCGCTGTTTACAAGCGGACGGCAATAACGGTTGCTTGCCGATACCTCGGCTAAGGAGCAGAGCGCGTCAAGCCGTGCGATAGCCGCGGCGGTTTTCTGAAAGCGTTTAAGCTCGTCCGCGGTCTTTTTCCTTATGCCGTAGAATATCTCGTATTCAAGCTGAACTATGCGGTCCTTTGCGGTAAGCACCCGCTTTTCAATATCCTTTAATTCCTCTGTGATAAACCGCTCGCAGTTAGTAAGGGTCTGTTTTCTTATGTAATCCTCGGGCACCTTATCAAGGAAAGAGTTGGTCACCTCGATATAATACCCGAAAACCTTGTTGTAGCGTACCCGCAGATTTTTAATACCCGTGCGCTCCCTTTCGCGGATCTCGATATCCGACAAAAAGGAGGTTCCGCTGTTCATATCCTTTCTAAGCAGGTCTACCTCTTCGCTGTATCCCTTTTTGATAAGACCGCCCTCCCGCACCGAAAAGGGAGGCTCGTCCACAATTGAGCTGTCGATAAGCTCGGCTATGTCTTCGAGCGTATCAATATCGGAATAAATTTCCTTAAGCATTTTACAGCCGACCGACGAAAGCAAATTTTTAAGTATTGGGAAACGGTGCGACGTCGCCGCGACGGCGATAAGGTCGCGCGCCGAGGCTGTGCCGTAGACCACCCTTGACATAAGGCGTTCAACGTCCTTTATGCCGGAGAGATATTCCATTGCCTCGCCGCGTAAAACCGTGTCCGAGCAAAGCTCTTCGACAGCGTTTTGACGTAAATTTATCTGGGTTATATTAACAAGCGGTTTTTGAACCCAGCTTCTAATCAGCCGCTTGCCCATTGCGGTTTTAGTCCTGTCAAGCACCCACAAAAGCGAGCCTTTTTTGGATTTTGAACGCATTGTTTCGGTAAGCTCTAAGTTGCGTACCGCCGTCATATCAAGCCGCATATACTGACCGCCGGTATAAACATCAAGCTTATTTACCGAAATATTGCCGTTTTTGCCCGTTTCATAAAGATACTCAATAACCGCGCCCAAAGCAGAGGCTATCGCGCCCTCTTTTCTGATTCCGAGCTGTTCTATAACCTCTGCCCCGAAGTGCTTTACATAAAGCGGCTCGGTTATTTCGGGGTTAAAGCCGGCGGTTTGTCTTACGGTGACCGTCGCCGAAAAGCTCCTTTTGATATACTCCCAAACCGCCGCCGATTTTGTCTTTAAATCCTCCGAAACCAAAAGCTCTTTAGGAGAAAAACGCGCAAGCTCGTCTGCAACGCCGCTCACCGAATTATCGCCGCTAAGCACGGTGACATGGCAATCGCCCGTGGACGCGTCGGTAAAGCAAAGCCCTGCACCCTCCTCGGTTACGCTGAGGGCGGCGAGATAGTTGTTTTTCCCCTCGTCAAGCATTGCGTCCTCAATGACCGTACCGGGGGTTACAACCCTTATAATATCCCGCTTTACAAGTCCCTTTGCGGTCGCGGGGTCTTCGGTCTGCTCGCAGATTGCGACCTTATAGCCCTTTTCTACAAGCCGCGCTATATACGCTTCACAGCTGTGGTAGGGAACTCCGCACATCGGGGCGCGCTCTTCCTGCCCGCAGTCCTTGCCCGTAAGCACCAAATCAAGCTCTTCCGAAGCTTTCTTCGCGTCGTCATAAAACATTTCGTAAAAATCGCCGACCCTGAAAAACAGAATACTGTCCTCGTTCTGCGATTTTATCTCCTTATACTGCTTCATCATAGGAGACAGCTCAGCCACTTTTTAATTCCCCCGCTTTCGGATTATTTTTATATACTTTAATCAGTGACAGCCGCCGCAGGATTCGCAGCTGCCCGTGCAAGCACTGCTTGTGTCGCAGGTGTCGGGATCCTCGCCGTCAATACACTTTGAAATAATCACATTGACCTCGTTTACCATACTGTCAAGCTCCGCCTTTGCGGTGTTGTACTCTACCATAGCGGGGGAGGACATAATATCGCTGTAAACCTTGCGGAGCTTTTCGTTAAGCTCTTTAACCTTAAGGTCGTCCTTATTATCGGAGCCAACCTCCCTGTCAAGCTCCATACGGACGATATTAAACTGACCTATCGCGTCCTGTAACTCGCTGTCGGAATCGTTTTGGAGCCTTGCCTTTGCGTAGCGGATAAAACGCTCGTCCTGCTGGATTGCTCTGCCTAATTCTCTTGCCTTGTCAATAACATTCATTTTGATATTTCCTCTCGTTTAATTTATTCTGCCGTGCCTAAAAGCACGCCGTCATATTTATTTACCTTAACGGTTACGAATTTACCGAGCATACTCCCGTCTCCCGCAAACTCGATAACCGCCGTTCCAGAATTGTGACCCGACATAAAGCCGTCCCTGCTACCCTCAGAGTCGCAAAGCACCCTGTAGGTTTTGCCTATATGCTTTTGTATATTTTTTTCGGCGATTTCCTCCTGTACTCCGAGAAGCTCCGAAAACCATTTTCCCTTCTCCTCCCTTGAAACGGGGTCGTCCATCGCCGCGGCGGGCGTGCCCTCGCGCGGAGAATAAATAAAGGTGAAAAGTGAGGAAAACTCAACCTCCCTTATAAGGCTTAGGGTTTCCTTAAAATCCTCGTAGGTCTCGCCGGGGAAGCCTACTATAATATCGGAGGTAAGGGACAAATCGGGTATCTGCTCTTTAGCGTAATTTACAAGCTCCAAATACTTTTTACGGTCGTAATGCCTGTTCATACGCTTTAGTATCCTGTCGCTCCCGCTCTGGAAGGGCAGATGCAGATGACTGCTTACCTTTTCGCAGTCCCTTATGGTATCGATAAGCTCCCTTGTGCAGTCTTTAGGGTGGGAGGTCATAAAACGGATTCTGAAATCGCCGTCCAGCGCGTTTATCCGCCTTAAAAGCTCGGCAAAATCAACGCCGCTGTCGGTACCCTTGCCATAGGAGTTGACGTTCTGACCTAAAAGGGTGATATCCTTATAACCCGCCGCAATCATTTCCCTTGCCTCGGCTAAGATTTTTTGCGGTTCGCGAGAGCGCTCACGCCCCCTTACATAGGGTACAATACAGTAGGTGCAGAAGTTGTCACAGCCGTACATAATCGGCAGCCAGCCTTTAAATGTGCCGTCCCTTTTTATGGGCTGGTCCTCTATTATCTCGCCGTTTTGGAGGGTTAAATCGAAAATTCGTTTACCGCCCGACAGGCGTTTGTATATAAACTCGGGCAGTCTGTACTGCACCTGCGTGCCGAAAACCATATCAACATAAGGATAGCTGCGCCTTATTTTGTCCGCAACGCTCTGCCTTTGCGCCATACAGCCGCAAACCGCGACTATAATATCCGGGTTTGCCTTTTTAAGTGCCTTTGTCGTGCCTATGTTGCCGTAGACCCTGTCCTCCGCGTGCTCGCGTACCGCACAGGTGTTAAATATTATAAACTGTGCGTCCGACATATCCTCTGTAATAATATATCCGCATTTTATTAATATACCCTTAAGCCGCTCGGAATCGCTGACATTCTGCTGACAGCCGAAGGTAATAACGCAGGCTTTGGGCGTTTTTTTGTATAATTTAAGGGCAAGCGCGGCGGCTCTTTCGGCATATGCGCCCTGTTCAGCCGTAATTTCGGCTGTGCTTCCCGTAATTTGCAATTCTAATTCTCCGTTCAATAAGTAATCAAT
>CABVAD010000031.1 GCA_902496265.1 uncultured Oscillospiraceae bacterium | reverse complement strand
AATATTCGGAGGATTAAAATTGAGCTTTTTTAACACCTATTTCGGAAAAATCGTAATGACCTTTTTAATTTCAATGGTTCCCGTAATTGAGCTGCGCGGCGCTATACCCATAGGGGTAGGCGCGGGGCTTAACCTGTGGCTTGCAATCGCGGTCTCCATTGTCGGAAATCTTGTTCCTGTGCCGTTCATTATAATTTTTATCAAAAAGATTTTCGCGTGGATGAGGACAAAAAGCGAGAAGCTTAACGGGCTTGTGACCCGCCTTGAAAAAAGAGCGGAAAGTAAGTCGGCAACAGTGCAGAAGTACGCCTTTTGGGGGCTTTTTATACTCGTGGCTATACCTCTTCCGGGTACCGGCGCGTGGACGGGCGCATTGGTTGCGGCAATGCTTGAAATGCCGCTTAAAAAAGCCTTTCCTGCAATTATGCTCGGGGTGTTGGGCGCGGGGGCAATAGTCGCCTTTGTTACCTACGGCGCGGGCGCGTTGCTGTTTTCGTAATTAATAATTTAATCTTGCAACGGACGGTTTCCTAAACAGACGAGTCAGAAAATTCTCTTGACGCCCTCCTTTAGTCGAGGAGGGCTTTTATTTGTAATTTTTAAAATCCTATTGACTTTAGCACGCTGATGTGATAAAATGCTAAAGTAAAATAATTCAGGAGTGCGTAAAATATGCATAAGCTTGATAAAGAAAGAATGAGCCTGCTTTACAGGGCGGTGCTCGCTCTTAAAACCGAGGAGGAGTGTGCGGCGTTTTTTGAGGACGCCTGCACCGTACAGGAAACCGAGGCGATAGCCCAGCGAATTGAGGTCGCCTGTCAGCTGAATCGCGGCAAAAGCTATGTTGACATAAACAAAAGCACGGGGGCGAGCACAGCGACTATCTGCAGGGTAAGCCGCTCTTTAAACTACGGCAGCGGCGGCTACAAAACGGTAATCGGGCGTTTGGAGGAGAATAAATGAGCTTTGACGAAAGTATTTTAAAGAGCGACGAAAGGGCGGTTTTTAAGCTCCGTGCGCTCTACCGCGAATACGGCTATAACCAGTTTAAAATGAGCAAGTTTGAGGAATACGATTTGTATTCCGAAAACAAGGACTTTTTGGTGTCGGACGGGGTCATAACCTTTAACGATACAAACGGCAAGCTCTTAGCACTTAAGCCCGATGTCACCCTTTCAATCTTAAAGAACTTTAAGGACGAGGCGGGCACAACCGAGCGGCTTTACTACAACGAGAATGTTTACAGGATTTCCGAAACCTCCCATACATATAAGGAAATTATGCAGACGGGGCTTGAATGTATCGGCGATATAAACGGAGATAACGAGGCGGAGGTTATAATACTTGCCCTTAAAAGTCTTGCGCTTATAAGCAATGCTTTTGTGCTTGATTTGTCCCACGTAGGTCTTGTCTCGGCTCTGCTTGACGGTTTCTGTCCGGAGGGCGGGCAAAGGAAGGCGGCATTAAACGCGATAGTCTCCAAAAACGGCGACCTGCTTCGCGAGACCTGCGGCGAGGATGCCTTCGGCGGGCTTAAATGCCTTATTAAAAGCTTTAAAAACGCAAAGGACGCGCTTAAAGCGGTCAGCGAAATCTGCAAAACAGATTTGGCAAAGCAGTACGCTAAGGAGCTTTGGGATATTTATAACCGCGCGGAGGACGAAGGCTTTGCAGATAATATAAATATTGACTTTTCAATTGTTGATTCCGCCGCCTATTACAGCGGTGCGGTATTCAAGGGCTACATAGACGGCGCGGAAACACGGGTGCTTTCGGGCGGCAGATATGATAAACTTATGCGCAAGATGGGAAGAAAATCCGGCGGAATAGGCTTTGCTGTCTATCTTGACGCGCTCGAGCGGGCGGACGAAAAGGCGGGAGCGGACAGCGGCTATATAAATGTCGCCCTGCCTAAAGGACGGCTTGGCGAAAAGGTTTATTCAATGTTTGAAAGGGCGGGTTTTCCTTGCCCGTCAATCAAGGAAAACAACCGTAAGCTGATTTTTGAAAATGAGGAATTGGGGCTTCGCTTTTTCTGGGTTAAGCCGTCGGACGTTGCTATCTATGTTGAGCGGGGTGCTGCTGATATAGGTGTTGCGGGAAAGGATATCCTGCTTGAATACGAGCCTGATGTTTATGAGCTGCTCGACCTGAAGCTCGGCATTTGCCGTATGGCGGTGGCGGGCAGAAAGGACTTTAAGGACGACACCTCAAAGACCCTGCGCGTTGCTACAAAGTTTTCAAATATCGCGCGGCAGTACTATGCCGAAAAGTGCCGCGATATTGACATTATCCACCTCAACGGCTCAATTGAGTTAGCCCCTATTTTAGGGCTTTCGGACGTGATTGTGGATATTGTGGAGACGGGCAAAACCCTGCTTGAAAACAATTTAGAGCCGTTTGAAACAATCGTTCCGATAAGCGCAAGGCTGATTGCAAACAAGGCAAGCTTCAAATTCAAGGCGGAAAAAATCGAGAATATCAAAAAGGGACTTTTAAGTCTTACGGAGAATGAAAAATGATTAAGATTATGAAATACGGCGAGGTATCGCCCGAGGAAATTTTCGCACGCGGCACGGCGGCGACCGATGTTTCAGGTATTGTGCGCGATATTATAGACAATGTTAAGGCAAACGGCGATAAGGCACTTTACGAATACTGCGAAAAATTCGATAAGGCGAAATTATCCTCGCTTGAGGTAAGCACAGAGGAGATAGATGAGGCGTTCGCGGCGGTAGAGCCGCAGTTTATCGAGATTTTAAAGCAAGCGGCGGAAAATATCCGCGCCTTTCACAAACAGCAGGTGCGCCAAAGCTTTATTCTGAACGGCGACGGCTATGTGACGGGGCAGAAAATCACCCCGATTGAAAAGGTGGGGCTTTATGTTCCGGGCGGCACGGCGGCGTACCCCTCCACCGTGTTAATGGACAGTATTCCCGCTAAAATTGCGGGCTGTGAGGAAATTTGCATTGCCACCCCGCCCTCGGATGACGGCAAGGTTAATCCCGCAATACTCGCGGCGGCGAAAATCGCGGGGGTTGACCGCATTTTCAAAATCGGCGGCGCACAGGCGATAGCCGCCCTTGCCTACGGCACCGAAACCGTACCCAAGGTCGATAAGATTGTAGGCCCCGGCAACGCCTTTGTTGCAGAGGCTAAAAGACAGGTTTTCGGGCTTGTCTCAATCGATATGATAGCGGGGCCCAGCGAGATTTTGGTAATTGCGGACGGCAAAAGCAACCCGAAATTTGTCGCGGCGGATCTGCTTTCTCAGGCGGAGCACGACAAAATGGCGTCGGCGGTGCTTGTGACCGACAGCGCGGAATTAGCCGAGAAGGTAAGCGCAGAGCTTGAAAGGCAGATACCATTACTGCCCCGCGCCGAGATAGCCCGTATTTCGATTGATAATAACGGCAAAATCATTGTCGCCGACAATCTTTTTGAGGTTATAAATGTAGCAAACGAAATCGCGCCCGAGCATCTCGAGCTGTGCGTTGACAATCCCTTCGATTACCTTGACAAAATTAGAAATGCAGGCAGTATTTTTATGGGAAGATATTGCCCCGAGGCCTTGGGCGACTATTTTGCAGGGCCTAACCATACACTTCCGACCTCGGGCACGGCAAGGTTTTCGAGTCCGCTGTCGGTTGACGATTTCGTAAAAAAATCGCAGTACACCTATTATACCAAAGACGCGCTCGCAAAATCGGCGGAGTCGGTGGCTTTCTTTGCCGAAAAAGAGGGACTTTCCGCCCACGCAAGGAGTGTTACGGTGCGTTTTGAGGATGAAACAAAATGAGCAGATTTTTAAGCCAAAAATTAGCGGGACTTGAGGCTTATGTTCCGGGCGAACAGCCGCGGGACAAGCGTTACATAAAGCTTAACACCAACGAATCGCCCTATCCGCCGCCGAAAAGTGTTATCAATTCGGTGGGAAAGGCGGAAATCGAGGATTTGCGGCTTTACTCCGACCCCGAGTGTACCGC
Organism: uncultured Oscillospiraceae bacterium; assembly: GCA_902496265.1. Taxonomy (GTDB): domain Bacteria; phylum Bacillota; class Clostridia; order Oscillospirales; family Acutalibacteraceae; genus UBA737. The sequence goes on along the minus strand of CABVAD010000031.1, from coordinate 5,299 downwards.
CCTTAAGGCGGCGCTGGCAGAGCAGTACGGCGTAAATACCAAAAACATATTTATTTCCAACGGCTCTGACGAGGTTCTCAACTTTGCCTTTATGGCGTACGGCGACAGGGGAGCGGTTTTCCCCGATATAACCTACGGCTTTTATTCGGTTTTCGCCGATTTATACGGCATTAACGCCGAGGTTGTGCCGCTAAGTGACGATTTCACGGTCGATATTAACGGTTATTGCGGAAAAAACAACCTTGTTGTGCTTGCGAATCCAAATGCGCCGACGGGTATCGCCTTAGAGCTTTCGGAAATTGAAAAAATCGTTTCCTCTAACCCTGACGGGGTTGTGATTATAGACGAGGCGTATGTCGATTTCGGGGCAGAGAGCGCCGTAAAGCTTACCGAAAAATATTCCAATCTGCTTGTGGTGCAGACCTACTCAAAATCCCGCAGTATGGCGGGGGCACGCTTAGGCTTTGCCTTTGCAAACGAACTGATTATTGAAGACCTTGAAAAAATCAAATTTTCCACCAACCCCTATAATATTAACAGGCTGACCCAGATTGCGGGGGCGGCGGCGATAAAAAATCAGGCGTATTTTGATGAAAACTGCTTGAAAATCGCCGAAACGCGGGAATATGTAAAGGGTGAGCTTAAAAATTTGGGCTTTACGGTTACCGACTCCAAGGCAAATTTCCTGTTTGCCAAAAGCGATAAAATAGGGGGTAAGGAGCTGTATTTGGCGCTTAAGGAGCGCGGAATTTTAATAAGGCATTTTGAAAGCGAGCGTATAAAGGATTATAACCGCATTACTGTCGGCAGCCGTGAGGAAATGGAAATTTTCCTTAAAAACGTGGGTGAAATTATAGGAGGTAAGCTATGAGAACCGCGGAAATTAACAGAAAAACCAATGAAACCGATATTAAGCTAAGCCTTAATCTTGACGGTACGGGTGAAAGTGAAACCCACACGGGTTGCGGCTTTCTTGACCATATGCTGACCCTTTTTGCCCGTCACGGCGGATTTGACCTTACCGTTTCCTGCAAGGGGGATACCTATGTCGATTACCACCACACGGTTGAGGATATCGGCATAGCCTTGGGCGACGCGTTTAAATCGGCTTTAGGCGATATGCGCGGCATTACCCGCTACGGAAGCTTTATTCTTCCTATGGACGAGTCGCTCATTATGACGGCGGTTGATATTTCGGGCAGGGCGCATTTGTCCTATGATTTAACAATCCCCGCGCAGAAGGTCGGCGATTTTGATACCGAGCTTACCGAGGAATTTTACTTAGGGTTTGTCCGCCACGCGGCAGTGACTTTACATATAAGACAGCTTAGCGGGAATAACTCCCACCACATTATTGAGGGAGCGTTTAAATCGGTAGCAAGAAGTCTCGCGGCGGCGGTTAAAATTGACCAAAACCGCAAGGACGAAATTCCGTCCACAAAGGGTGTGCTTTAAATGATTGCAATAATTGACTACGGCGTGGGAAATCTTTTTTCCCTCTCCTCGTCGCTAAAGGCGGTGGGGGCGGACGCGGTTATCACGGGGGACAGTAAGCAGATACGAAAGGCGGATAAGCTGATACTCCCGGGTGTAGGCGCCTTCGGCGACGCTATGGAAAAGCTCAAAGCCGACGGGCTTGATACGCTTATAAAAGAGGAAACCGCTAAGGGCAAGCCGCTCTTAGGTATCTGTCTTGGTATGCAGCTTTTGTTCGATAAAAGCTATGAGTTCGGCGAGCATTTTGGTCTGGGTCTTATTAAGGGCGAGGTTGTGCCAATGGAGGGCAGAATACCCGAAAAACTTAAAATACCGCATATCGGCTGGAACGCCCTGAAACTCACGGGCGACTGCCCGATTTTTAAAAACAACAAGGACGGCGATTTCGTTTATTTTGTCCATTCCTTCTTTGCGGACGGCTGTGAGAAAAGTGTTACCGCAACCACCGAATACGGTATTAAAATTACCGCGGCGGCGGCTAATAAAAATGTTTTCGGATGTCAGTTCCACCCCGAAAAAAGCGGCGAAACGGGGCTTAAAATTCTGCGCGCCTTTTGCGGCTTGGAGGCAAATAAATGAACATTTTTCCTGCGATAGATTTGTACGAACGCAAGGCGGTGCGCCTTTTTAAGGGCGATTACGCCGAAATGACTGTTTACAGCGATAATCCGATAGAAATAGCGCGGGATTTTGAAGCTAAGGGCGCGAAATTTATCCACATAGTTGACTTAGAGGGCGCAAAAAACGGCGAGACCCCTAATTTTGACACCGTAAAGGAAATCGCTCAAAACACGGGGCTTTTTTGCGAGATAGGCGGCGGTATACGCTCCCTTGATACTGTGGAAAAATACCTGAGCGCGGGGCTTGACCGCGTGATTTTAGGCACGGCGGCGGTAAATGACGAGGTATTTCTGCGCAATGCTGTTAATAAGTACGGCGATAAAATCGCGGTTGGGGTCGATATTAAAGACGGCTTTGTCGCCGTTAAGGGTTGGACCGAAAAATCGGAGTACAGTTGCTTTGATTTTTGCGAAAAAATGCGGGAAATAGGGGTTAAAACCCTTATCTGCACCGATATTTCAAGAGACGGCGCGATGAAAGGCACAAACCGACAGCTTTATAGAGAGCTTTCCGAAAAATTCGATATGAACATCACCGCCTCGGGCGGAGTGTCAAGCATTGAGGATATTAAGGCTTTAAGACAGCTCGACCTTTACGGCGCGATAATCGGCAAGGCATACTATATCGGCGCAATCGACTTAGGTGAAGCATTGGAGGCGGCAAAATGATTACCAAAAGAATAATTCCCTGCCTTGACGTTAAGGACGGCAGGGTGGTAAAGGGTGTAAATTTTGAGGGGCTTAACGACGTTTCATCACCCGTGGAGCTGGGTAAATATTACAGCGAATGCGGTGCGGACGAGCTTGTGTTTTACGATATTACCGCTTCAAGCGACGGAAGAAAGCTTTTTACCGATATTTTAAAGGAGGTCGCCCGAAACATTTTTATCCCCCTTACCGTGGGCGGCGGAATAAACACCTTAGAGGACTTTGACCGCGTGCTTAAATGCGGTGCGGATAAGGTAAGCGTTAATTCGGGCGCTATTAAAAACCCCGACCTGATACGGGCGGCGGCGGAAAAATACGGCAGTCAATGCGTGGTAATATCGGCGGATATAAAGCGGGTTGACGGCGAGTTCCGCGTGTTCGCGCGGGGCGGCAGGGACGACACCGGAATGGAGGGCGTTTCCTGGATAAAGCGGTGCGTTGATAACGGCGCGGGCGAGGTGGTTGTAAATTCAATCGATACCGACGGCGTTAAAAAGGGCTTTGATATAGAAATGCTAAAAGCCGTATGCGAGGCTGTTAATGTACCCGTTATCGCCTCTGGCGGAGCGGGAAGGGCTAAGGATTTTGTAACCCTGTTTAAAGAAATTCCCGATATTGACGCGGGGCTTGCCGCTTCGATTTTCCATTTCGGAGAGGTTAAAATCTCCGACTTAAAGCAACTTTTAAATAAAAACAATATTAATGTGAGGCTGTAATATATGATAAACATTGACGAGCTTAAATTTGACGAAAATGGACTTATCCCAGCGGTTGTGGTGGACGCACACAGCAAAAAGGTGCTGACGGTCGCCTATATGAATAAGGAAAGCCTTAAAATCTCTATCAATAAAGAGCTTACCTGCTTTTACAGCCGTTCAAGAGACGAGCTGTGGCTCAAAGGGGAGACAAGCGGCAACTATCAGCACATTGTTTCCATCTCCGCCGACTGCGATAAGGACGCGCTGACGGTTGTTGTCGAAAAGGACGGCCCCGCCTGCCACACTGGCACCGATTCCTGCTTTACAAACCCCGTTTTCCAAAGCGAAAGCCGCGCCGAATTTTCTATGGACGGGCTTTACGAGCTTTTAGAGGGCAGAAAAAAGGAAATGCCCGAAGGGTCTTATACAACCTATCTTTTCCAAAAGGGAATGGATAAAATCCTTAAAAAGGTCGGCGAGGAATCCACTGAGGTTATAATCGCGGGCAAGGCGGGCGACAAAAAGGAAACGGTTTACGAGATTGCAGACCTTGCATATCATATTATGGTTATGATGGTGGAAATGGGTATCTCGGTGGAGGATGTACGTAAGGAGCTTGCCTCCCGCCACGTTATCGACCACAAGGTTAAGCAGGAGAAAATGGCAAGCGATGAAATGTAATTTTCATACGCACACGAATTACTGCGACGGCAAGGACGCGCCCGAGGAGTTGGTAAAAGCCGCGCTTAAAAAAGGCTTTTTTGCTCTCGGTTTTTCTTCGCATAGCTATACCGAAATGGATAAAAGCTTTGCTTTAAGCCCGCAAAAAGCCGAAAAATACCGTGCTGAGATTGCCGAGCTTAAGGAAAAATACAAGGATAAAATAGAGCTTTACTGCGGAATTGAGCAGGATTATTTTTCAGACGAGCCGACCGATACGTACGATTATGTCATAGGCTCGGTGCATTATGTTTTTAAAAACGGCGAATATGTCTGCGTTGACAATACCGCCGAGATTGTAAAAGATGCAGTAAACAGGCTTTACGACGGCAATTTTGACGCGCTCGCCGAGGATTATTTTGCGCTTGTAGCAAAGGTGGCAGAGAAAACAAACGCCGATATAATAGGGCATTTCGATTTGGTCTCAAAGTACAGCGAGAAAAACTGCTACGGCGAAACTCCGCGGTTTTTAGCGGCGGCGGAAAACGCTGTAAAGGCTCTTGTACCTTACGGCTTGCCCTTTGAAATCAATACAGGGGCTATGGCGAGGGGAGCAAGAGGTGTGCCTTATCCCTCGCCCGAAATTCTTAAAATTATAAAGAAATACGGCGGAGAAATTATGATTTCAAGCGACTGCCACGATAAAAATTACCTCGATTTCGCATTTGATAAGGCGGAAGAATTAGCACGTAAAACAGGCTTCACCCGTGCCGCCGTAATAAGAAGCGGCAAAATAGATTATACAGCATTTTAGTATTGATTTTATAAGCTTACTATTGCAAAAGCTTTCATAAACTGATATAATACATTCCGTAAGGCAAACCTTAAACGGTAGGCGGTTAAGTTCAGCCCTCGAAAGGGGGCGTTGCCGATGGAGTACATAACGGTAAACGATTTGTTTACATTTGGGATTCTGATTGTTTCAATCATTACTCTTGTTATTTCCATAATGCGCAAAAAGAAATAGACCGCCACCCTGAGAAAGTTACGGTCTAAATCTTTTAGATTAAATTTTTGAGGGCTAACCATCTATCGGTTTGCCTTACACTTTTATTA
>CABVAD010000030.1 GCA_902496265.1 uncultured Oscillospiraceae bacterium | reverse complement strand
ATAAAATAAGTTAATAGTATAAAGAAGAGGTAGCTTGCGATATGGGTCAGGTATATGCCGTTACGTCGGGCAAGGGCGGAGTAGGTAAGTCTACCGTCTCGGTGGGCTTGGCGTTTGCCTTTACAAAGCTTAATAAAAAGACCCTGCTTGTCGATATGGACGAGGGGCTCAGATGCCTTGACTTAATGCTGGGCGCGGATAAATCAGCGGTTTTCGATTTATCGGATATACTTATGGGCAGGGAAATGAGCGACGCGGTCTACGCGACGGAGAATGTTAAGGGACTTTACCTTGTCCCCGCCCCCGCGGATACAGGGCATATTGACGCCTTTTCCTTTTCCGTCTTTGCAAAGCAGGCGGCAAAAGAGTTTGACACGGTAATCTTTGATTTTCCCGCGGGAATGGATTTTTCGCTTTATAACTCTCTGCCTGACGGAACGCTCTTTTTAACGGTCGCCGTACCCGACCCCGTTTCGGTGAGGGACGCCGCGGCGGTAAGCGGGAAGCTTTCCGAAATGTCCTGTCCGTCACGCCTTATAATCAATAATTTTACTTACAGTCTTGTAAAGCGGCGGCTTTTCCGTAATATTGACGATATAATCGACAGCGCGGGGTTACAGCTTTTAGGCGTAATTCCTCACAGCGAGGAGCTTATGCTGCTTTCGGTAAGACATTCTCTAAAACTCAAGGGTAAGCCCATGGCGGCGTTTTTGAGAATTGCCGAAAGGCTTTGCGGAGAACATATATTACTGCCTAAGCTTAAAAAAATATGAAAGGATTTTTAAAATGACTATTGCTTTAATCGCTCACGACGCAAAAAAAGAACTTATGGTGCAGTTTTGCATAGCATACTGCGGAATTTTAAGCAGATATAATCTCGTTGCCACGGGTGCAACCGGAAAGACGGTGGCTGAAGCGACCGGTCTTGAAATAACAAGATTTTTAGGCGGCTCCCAGGGCGGCGCACAGCAGATTGCCTCGCGAATAGGCTGCGATGAAATAGATTTGCTTCTGCTTTTCCGCGACCCGCTTAACCCTAAGCCTAACGAGCCTGACGAGCGCGCGCTTCTGCGTCTTTGCGACGTTCATAACATTCCCGTTGCGACCAATATCGCCACCGCAGAAATGCTTATCCACGGTCTTGAACGCGGCGACCTTGACTGGCGCGAGATTGTGAAAAACAACAAATAATTTTCTCGGAGTTTTCTTTATGTCTGAAATTAACCGCGCCGTAAAGGGTACGGGCGACGTTTTGCCGTCGGACAGCTATAAATGGCAGTTCGTAGAGGGCAAAATGCTTGAAACCGCCCGCCTTTTCGGTTTTAATGAAATCCGTATTCCCGTATTCGAGCATACGGAGGTATTTTTGCGCAGCGTCGGCGACACTACCGATGTTGTTCAAAAGGAAATGTATACCTTTGACGATAAGGGCGGGCGTTCGATTACGCTTCGCCCTGAGTTTACGGCGGGGGTTATCCGCTGTGCTGTCGAAAAGGGGCTTGTGAACGGGGCATTGCCCGTAAAGGCGGCGTATGTCGGCGGCTGTTACCGCTACGAAAAGCCGCAGGCGGGCAGACTGCGCGAATTCCACCAGTTCGGGGTTGAGTGTATCGGCGCGGCTGAGCCTAACGCCGACGCGGAGGTTATCGCCCTTGCGGGTCAGGTGTTGGAGTCGATTGGGATTGAAAAAATATCGCTTGAAATTAATTCAATCGGCTGTCCCGAATGCCGCAAGGACTATGTAGCGGCACTTAAAGAATATTTTGAGGCTCATATTGACGAGCTGTGCGACACCTGCAAGGACAGGCTTTACCGCAACCCTATGAGAATACTCGACTGCAAGTCGCCTGTGTGCAGTAAAATCGCCGCGGGCGCGCCTGTTGTGACGGATTATTTGTGTGATGACTGCCGCGGGCATTTTGAAGCGGTGCAGAATCACCTTACCGCTGCGGGAATTAAATTTACCGTAAACCCCCATATCGTAAGGGGTCTTGACTATTATACCCGCACGGTTTTCGAGTTTGTTTCGGGTGAGATAGGCGCACAGTCGACCGTTTGCGGCGGCGGAAGATATGACGGACTTATCGCTCAAATGGGCGGGCCTTCGGTTCCGTCCCTCGGCTTTGCAATGGGTATTGAGCGCATTATGCTCCTTTTAGAGGCTCAGGGGACAAAATTGCCCCAGAGCAATGCCTGTGACCTTTATATCGCGGCTATGGGTAAGGACGCTGCCCTTAAGGCGACCGAGCTTGTATCACGCCTTCGTAAAGACGGTTTTAAGGTCGAGACCGATATTTGCGGCAGGGGACTTAAGGCACAGATAAAGCTTGCGGATAAAATCGGCGCAGTGTTTTCTATGGTTTTAGGCGATAATGAACTCAGCACAGGCAGGGCTGTGCTTAAAAATATGAAGGACGGCGAAAAGCGGGAAATCGCTTTAGATGACCTGTCCGACGCACTCTTTAAGGCGCTTAATTCCTCCGCTTTAAACGAGCTTGCGGATTCTATATTAAATGAATAATACTTCGGCGGTCTTACGGCCGCCTGTTTGAATTTTTTAAGAGGTGTTCTATTTTGAAGCTTGACAGAATGAACGGAATGAAGCGCACCGACTATTGCGGTGAGCTTACTAAGGAGAAAATCGGCGAGGAGGTAATTGTCGCGGGCTGGGTACAGCGTCAGCGCGATTTGGGCGGTCTTATTTTTGTTGACCTTCGCGACCGCAGCGGAATTATTCAGCTTGCCTTTGACGATACGACCGACCCCGCCGTTTTTGAAAAGGCGGGTATGCTTCGCAGTGAGTTTGTAGTTATGGCAAGGGGCAAGGTGCGTATGCGTTCCTCTGTCAATACCGAAATTCCGACGGGCGAAATTGAAATTGAGGTTTATGAGCTTAAGATTTTGGGCGAGTCGGAAACCCCGCCCTTTGAAATTCTGCCAGATTCCGCCGCTAAGGAGGAATTACGGCTTAAATACCGCTATCTTGATCTGCGCCGCGCCCCGCTTCAGCGCAATATTTTAATGCGCCACAAGATAGCAAAGGTCACCCGCGACTATTTTGACGAAAATGGGTTTATCGAGATTGAAACCCCCACCCTTATAAAATCCACACCCGAGGGCGCGCGGGATTATCTTGTGCCATCCCGCGTTCACAAGGGCAGCTTTTTTGCCCTGCCGCAGTCGCCCCAGCTTTATAAGCAGCTGCTTATGCTGTCGGGCTTTGACCGCTATATGCAGATTGCCCGCTGTTACCGAGACGAGGATCTGAGAGCCGACCGTCAGCCCGAATTTACCCAGATTGACCTTGAGATGTCCTTTGTCGAAAAGGAGGATGTTTTCGCGGTTGCCGAGGGGTATGTTAAGCGCCTGTTTAAGGAGGTGCTTAATGTCAATATTCCCACGCCGCTTACCCGCCTAACCTATACCGAGGCTATGGAGAATTACGGTTCTGATAAGCCCGACACCCGTTTTGATATGAGGATAAAGGATTTGTCGGATATTGTGGAAAACTGCGGCTTCGGAGTCTTTGCCGATACGGTTAAAAACGGCGGAACGGTAAGGGCGATTACCGCCAAAAACGCCGCAGGGGTTTACACCAGAAAGGAAATCGACAAGCTCACCGAGGAGGCTAAGGGCATAGGCGCTAAGGGGCTTGCCTTTATCCGCTGGGTGGACGATACTCCATCCTGCTCCTTTGCAAAGTTTATGACCGAGGACGAATTAAAGGCGATTTATGAGCGTGCGGGAGCAGAGAAGGGTGACGTTGTGCTTATTGTAGCCGACCGCAAAAAGACTGTGCTTTCGGTTCTGGGCGCTTTACGCCTCACCGTTGCAAAGCGGCTTGACATTATCCCCGAACAGTTCAACTTCCTTTGGATAACCGAGTTTCCCTTCTTTGAGTACAACGAGGAAACGGACAACTGGGACGCAATGCACCACCCCTTTACGAAGCCGCTTGATGAGTGTATACAGTACCTCGACAACGCGCCCGAAAAGGTTTTTGCCGACGCGTACGATTTGGTGCTTAACGGTATCGAGCTGTCGTCAGGCTCTATCCGTATCACCGACCCCGAGCTTCAAAAGCATATGTTTAAAGCGCTTGGGCTTTCGGACGAGGAGGCATATCAGAAATTCGGCTTCTTAACCGACGCCTTTAAGTACGGCGCACCGCCCCACGGCGGAATGGGCATAGGGCTTGACCGCCTTACAATGCTTATGTGCGGCTGTGATAATCTGCGCGATGTGGTCGCCTTCCCTAAGGTCTCCAATTCCTCGGAGCTTATGTCGGGCGCGCCGTCCGCGGTTGACGAAAAACAGCTTTGCGAGCTTGCTATCGCCGTAACCGAAAAGGAAGACAAATAATATTTACGGAGTGATTCACATATGAATAATTGGAACAGGGACACCGTTTGCGTTCAGGGCGGCTATACGCCCGGAAACGGTGAGCCGAGACAGATACCGATAATCCAGAGCACCACCTTTAAATACGCCACAAGCGAGGATATGGGCAAGCTTTTTGATTTGGAGGCGAGCGGATATTTTTACTCCCGCCTGCAAAATCCCACCTGCGACACCGTGGCGGCTAAAATCTGCGAGTTAGAGGGCGGTACTGCCGCTATGCTTACCTCGTCGGGTCAGGCGGCGTCCTTTTACGCGATATTCAATATTGCATCCTGCGGCGACCATATAGTTTCGTCTTCCACCATTTACGGGGGTACATATAACCTCTTTGCGGTCACAATGAAACGAATGGGCATTGATTTTACCTTTGTTTCGCCCGACTGCACCAAAGAGGAGCTTGATGCCGCTTTCAGACCCAACACCAAGGCGGTTTTCGGCGAGACTATCGCAAACCCCGCGCTTACGGTCCTTGATTTCGAGAAGTTTGCGTCTGCGGCCCACGCCCACGGCGTTCCGCTTATTGTGGATAATACCTTTGCGACTCCTGTAAACTGCCGTCCCTTTGAGTGGGGAGCGGACATTGTGACCCACTCCACCACAAAGTATATGGACGGTCACGGCGCGGCGGTCGGCGGCTGTATTGTCGATTCGGGCAAATTCGACTGGACGAAGTATCCCGAAAAATACCCGGGGCTCTGCACGCCGGACGACAGCTATCACGGCGTTACATATACCGAGCGTTTCGGAATAGAGGGCGCTTACATTACTAAAGCCACCGTTCAGCTTATGCGGGATTTCGGCTCGGTTCAGTCGCCCCAGAGCGCATTTATTTTAAACTTAGGGCTTGAAAGCCTGCACGTCAGAATGGCGCGGCACTGCGAAAACGCGCTTGCGGTCGCAAAGGCTCTCGAAGCCGACGACAGGATTGCATATGTCGTTTATCCGGGTCTTGAGGGCGATAAATACTATGAAAGTGCGAAAAAATATATGCCGAACGGCACCACGGGCGTTGTAAGCTTCGGCTTAAAGGGCGGCAGAAAAGCGGCGGAGACCTTTATGAAAAATCTCAAAATTGCCGCAATCGAGACCCACGTTGCCGACGCGCGCACCTGCTGTCTGCACCCCGCAAGCTCCACCCACCGCCAGATGACCGAGGAAGAACTGACCGCGGCGGGCGTTCCGTCCGACCTTGTAAGGCTTTCCTGCGGACTTGAAAGCGCCGAAGATTTAATCGCCGATATAAAGCAGGCGCTTGACTGCATCGGTAAATAAAGATTATGCCTATTAAAATACCTAACGATTTACCCGCGGTAAAAACCCTTAATGATGAAAATATCTTCGTTATGACCGAAACAAGGGCTATAACCCAGGATATTCGTCCGCTTAAAATACTGCTCCTTAATCTTATGCCTAAAAAAATCGAGACCGAGACGCAGTTATCAAGACTTCTCGGCAACTCGCCGCTGCAGGTCGATTTGGAGCTTATTCACACCAAGAGCCATAAGTCCAAAAACACCTCGGCGGAGCATCTTTTTACCTTTTACAAGACCTTTGAAGACGTTAAAAGCCGCACCTTTGACGGTATGATAATAACGGGCGCGCCTGTGGAGCTGTTCGAGTTTGAGGAGGTCGAGTACTGGGAGGAGCTTTGCGAGATAATGGAGTGGAGCAAGACCCACGTCCACAGCACCTTTCACATCTGCTGGGGCGCGCAGGCGGGGCTTTACTACCATTTCGGGATAAAAAAATACACGCTTCCCAAAAAGCTGTTCGGGGTTTTCCCGACTACGGCTGACTATAAGCGGTCTATACTGCTCCGCGGCTTTGACGATACCTTTATGGTGCCGCAGTCCCGCCACACCACCGTTAAAACAGAGGATATTAAGGCTGTGTCCGAGCTTAGGATTTTAGCCTCCTCCGAGGAAACGGGCGTCTACGCCGCAATGACCGAAAAGGGAAGACAGATTTTCATAACGGGTCATTCGGAATATGACGCGGGCACGCTTGCCGCTGAGTATTTCCGCGACAAAAGCGAGGGCAAGCCGATAGAAATCCCTAAAAACTATTTCCCCGACGACAATCCCGAAAAGCCGCCGCTTGTGACCTGGCGCTCTCACGCAAATCTGCTTTATTCAAACTGGCTTAATTATTTTGTATATCAAACTACTCCGTATGATATAAATGAGATTAAATAGGGTATAAAAAGACCGTCTCACTTTATTTAAAGGTGAGGCGGTTTATTTTTGGTGAATGTTTAATTACCGTTATACCGTCGGTGTAAAGCCTAAATCGGAAAGCTCCGACAGGGCGGTTTTAAGGCAATGCTCACAGCCGTCTATAGTAACGGTTTTGTTTTCGAGCGATACCGTAAATTTCAGCCCCGCCGCGTCAAGCGCGTTTGTAATGCGTTTTACGCAGGCGTCACAGTGCATATCTGGTACAGAGATAATTTTTTCCATTTTCAGTTCCTCATTTCATCAATTTTTGTAAGGTGACAACCAGCTCGTCGATAACCGAATCGTCGCCCTGCCTTATATTTTCAGCCACACAGGTGTGCAAGTGGCACGAAAGGAGCTCCTTGTTAAAGGAGTTGAGCGCCGCCGATACAGCCGAGACCTGGATTAAAATATCGGTGCAATAGGCGTCGTTTTCAAGCATACCTTTAATACCCCGTATTTGCCCCTCAATGCGGTTAAGGCGGTTTATTAGGGAGCGGTACTCCTTTTCTTCGCGGTGCTTTCGTTTTTCCCCGCATTTACATTCATTCATAGTCTTTTACCTCTCAGTCTAAGTGCGTTGCCCACGACGAATACCGAGCTTAGCGACATTGCAAGCCCCGCCAACATCGGGCTTAAAAGCGGCCCGCCGAAGGCGTATAACAGCCCCGCCGCAACGGGTATGCAGACCGTGTTGTAGCAAAACGCCCAAAACAGATTTTCCTTTATATTATTAAGCGTGAGACGGCTTAAACGTATCGCGCGCGGAATGTCGTTCGGGTCGCTTTTCATAAGAACAATATCCGCCGACTCGATAGCAATGTCGCTTCCGCTTGCCACCGCACAGCCGATATCGGCTTCTGCGAGTGCGGGAGCGTCGTTAATGCCGTCGCCCGCCATCATAACCGTGCCGTATTTTTCGCGTATTTGACTGACAATAAGCGCCTTTTGCTCAGGCAGTACCTCGGAATAAATTTCGTCTGCCCCTAAGCTTTTACCTATATATTCGGCACACGCCTTGTTGTCACCCGAAAGAATAACGGTTTTAACCCCTAATTTTCGGAGTCTGTCGAACGCCTCGGACGAGGTTTCTTTTAGCTTATCCGCCACGGCGATTATACCCGCCGTTTTTTTATCAATAGCCGTAAAAATAAGCGATTTACCCTCTGAGGAAAGCTTTTTTGTCTTGCTGTCGTATTCCGAGGTATCTGCTCCGTTTTCGTGAAGAAATACGGCACTGCCGAGCAGGATTTCCCTGCCTTCAAGCAGGGCTTTTATACCCTTGCCCGAAATATTTTGGGCGCTTTCGGGTCTGAGAGCGGTATTGAATCCGTTTTCTGCCGCGTATTCTGTTACAGCCTTTGCAAGCGGGTGGTTGGAAAGCGCTTCTACCGCCGCGGCGGTTTCAAGCAAAAGCTTTTTATTATCGGAGACAACATCTGTAACGGTCGGCTTTCCGACTGTGACGGTGCCTGTTTTATCAAAGATTACCGCCCTTACCTTGTGGGTGATTTCAAGAATTTCGCCGTTGCGGATTAAAATTCCGTTCGTAGCTCCCAGTCCCGTTCCCACCATAACGGCTGTAGGGGTTGCAAGCCCCAACGCACAGGGACAGGCGATTACAAGCACGCTTGTAAATACCTTAAGCGCAAAGGAAATATCCTTTCCCGCGATAAGCCAAGCGGCGGCGGAAATAACGGCAATCGCAATAACCGCCGGTACAAACACGCCCGCGACCTTATCGGCGGTTTTGGATATGGGCGCTTTTTTGCTCTGCGCGTCCTCAACAAATTTTATTATTTTAGAAAGCGCGGTGTCGCCGCCGACGCGGGTTACCTTAACGTAAATTACGCCGTTTAAATTAATACTCCCGCCTATAACCTCGCTCCCGACCGTTTTCGGTACGGGCAGACTTTCGCCTGTGAGCATAGCTTCGTCCGCGGAGGAGTCTCCCTTTGTCACAACGCCGTCAAGCGGGATTTTTGCTCCCGCCTTTATAAGGAGCGTTTCACCCACGCCTACCTCGGCGGTCGGTACGGTGTATTCCTTTCCGTCACGCAAAACGCTCGCCGTATCGGGCGACAGCTCCATAAGCTTTTTGACTGCCGAGGCGGTTTTTTTCATACTCCGCCTCTCCATATGCTTGCCTAACGCCACAAGGGTTATTACCACCGCCACGCTTTCGTAATAAAGGTTATGCACCGCGTGGGCATCATAGGGAATCATATATGTCATTACAACGCTGTATATAAATGAAGCACCTGCGCCGACGGCTACCAGAGAATCCATATTCGGGTGACCCCTTAATAAGAGGGGTATTCCCGAGGTGAAGAATTTTTTGCCCAGAAACATCACGGGAATACAAAGTAAAAGCTGGGTAAGGGCAAAGCCCCACGGCGAAGAGTGCATATTCATAAAAAAGGGAACAGGGAGATGCTCTGTCAGCATTTGTCCCATTGAAATATAAAGAAGTACCGCCGACAGAACCGCTGAGATTATAAGCGGCGCAAGCCCGCTTTTTTCCTTTTTTTCTTGCTTTTCTTCCTGCGGTTTATCGGGCGAAATACCGAAGCCCGCCTTTTCAACAACCCTTATAAAATCAGGTTCGCCTGTCTTGCTCTCGTCAAAGTTAACGGTCATTTTGCCTGTTATCAGGTTTACTTCACAGCTTTCTACGCCGTCAAGCCGTGAAACCACCCTCTGCACCGAGCTTGAACACGCAGCACAGGACATACCGCTTATATTATATTGCTCTTGTTTCATTGCATTGCTCCTTTAAGAATCTGATTGAATTATATACCCCATAGGGGTATTTGTCAAGTGTATTATTAA
>CABVAD010000029.1 GCA_902496265.1 uncultured Oscillospiraceae bacterium | reverse complement strand
GGAGGTAAATTATGAAAAAACCGATTTCTTTATTATTATCAATTATCTGTTTGCTGTCCTGCGTGTCACTCGCGGGCTGCGGCAAAAAGAAAGCAACAAGCTCCGAGGTGTATTTCCTCAATTTCAAGCCTGAATCAGCCTCGGTTTACGAGGAGCTGGCTAAAAAATACGAGGAGGAAAAGGGCGTTAAGGTCAAGGTTGTGACCGCCGCCGCCAACACCTATGAGCAGACCCTTAAATCCGAGATTGCAAAATCCGGCGCTCCCACTATTTTTCAGGTCAACGGCCCTGTCGGCTATGACGAATGGGACGACTACTGCCTTGATATTAAGGACAGTAAGCTTTACGATATGCTGGCGGATAAAAACCTCGCTATCAGGGACGACGGCGGAGTATACGCGATCCCCTATGTTATCGAGGGCTACGGAATTATCTACAACAACGCGATTATGAAAAAATATTTCGCGCTCCCCGACAAAAAAACCGACCTTAAATCGGCGGACGAAATCGACAGCTTTGACAAGCTTAAGGCTGTTGTAGAGGATATGACCGCAAATCTTCAGAAGCTCGGCATTGAGGGCGTTTTCGCCTCTACCTCGCTTTCAAGCGGAGAGGACTGGCGCTGGCAGTCCCACCTTTTGAATGTACCGCTTTACTATGAGCTGTTTGAGAAAAACGACGCGAACTCCGACCTGTCGCTCGCTATGTATAAGGCGGATAAAATCGAATACAAGTACGCCGAAAACTTTGAAAAGCTTTTCGACCTTTATATCAACAATTCAATCACAAAGCCCACCCTTTTAGGCTCAAAGTCGGTCGCCGACTCAATGGCGGAATTTGCACTCGGCAAGGTGGCAATGGTTCAGAACGGCAACTGGAGCTGGTCGCAGATTTCGGGCGTTAAGGGCAACACCGTAAAAGCCGATGACATCAAAATGATGCCGATGTATACAGGAATAGAGGGCGAAAAGGGTCAGGGCATCTGCATAGGTACGGAAAACTACCTTGCAATCAACAAAAATGCAACCGACGAGCAACAGAAAAACTCCTTAGCTTTCCTCGAATGGCTCTTTTCAAGCAACACCGGAAAGGATTATGTGACAAACAAGCTCGACTTTATCACCCCCTTTAACACCTTCTCGGAAAACGAGCTCCCGAACGACCCGCTCGCAAAGGAAATTTCCCGCTATATGAAGGACGATTCTGTGAAGAATATCCCCTGGGTATTTACAGGCTTCCCGAGCGAAGCATTTAAAAAGGAAGTCGGCAGCTCTCTGCTCGACTATGTTCAGGGCAACAAAAAGTGGGAGGACGTCCGCAAGAGCATATCCAACAAATGGAAGAGTGAACGCGCTTAAATGGAGAAAACGGTAAAACGCTGGTTTCCTGTATTCGTACTGCCCTGTCTCGCGGCGTTTTTGATAGCCTTTGTCATCCCCTTTGTAATGGGCGTTTTCCTTTCCTTTACCGAGTTCCGCACCGTGACCGACGCGACCTTTGTAGGCTTTTCGAACTATATCCGTGCCTTTACGGACGATAAGCTATTTTTGCAGTCCCTTATATTCACGGTAAAATTCGCGGTAATCTCGGTAATCGGAATTAACGTTATCGCATTTGTTTTAGCCCTGCTCTTTACACGTGAGCTGCCCGGCACAAACTTCTTCCGCACCGTCTTTTTTATGCCGAACCTTATCGGCGGCATTGTTCTCGGCTATATCTGGCAGGTAATAATAAACGGCGTGCTTTATAACTTCGGTTATTCTATAACCTCAAATCCGACCTACGGCTTTTGGGGACTGGTTATCCTTATGCATTGGCAGATGATAGGCTATATGATGATAATTTATATAGCGGGTATTCAGAATATCCCGGGCGATATTTTAGAGGCGGCGCGGGTGGACGGAGCGAATGCCGCCACAGTGCTCTTTAAAATCACGATTCCCTCGGTTATGCCGTCGATTACAATTTGCCTGTTTTTAACCATAACCAACTCCTTTAAGCTGTTTGACCAAAATTTAGCCCTTACCGCGGGTGCTCCCGCAAACCGCACCCAGATGGTGGCGCTCGATATTTACAACACCTTTTATTCCCGTTCGGGCTACGAGGGCGTGGGTCAGGCGAAGGCGGTAATATTCTTTATTATCGTGGCTGTGATAGCCCTTTTACAGCTTTATCTTACACGCAGAAAAGAGGTTGAAAGCTGATGGCAAGAAAAGCACTAAGCGGCGTTTTCTTTGTTCTGCTTCTCATTTTCGCCGCCGCCTTTGTTTTTCCCGTGGCGGTGGTGCTGATAAATTCCTTTAAGGCTAAGTTTTCCATCAATGCAAGCCCCTTTACTCTGCCTTTGGGAAACGATTTTGTTGGGCTTTCAAACTACACCGAGGGCATTAAAAACACGGGCTTTGTCTCGGCTTTCGGCTGGTCGCTGTTTATTACCCTCTTTTCGATTGCCGCCATTATAGTCTTCACCTCAATGTGCGCGTGGTATATTGTAAGGGTTAAAAACAAATTCACCTCGCTTTTATACTACGCGCTGGTCTTTTCAATGATTGTTCCCTTCCAAATGGTAATGTTTACAATGTCAAAGGTTGCAAATGTCTTGCATCTTGACAATCCGATTGGTATAATATTAATATATTTAGGCTTCGGTGCGGGGCTTTCGGTCTTTATGTTCACGGGCTTTATAAAAACCGTGCCTTTAGGCATTGAGGAGGCGGCAACCATTGACGGCTGTAGCCCCTTCCAAACCTACTGGCGGGTGGTTTTCCCGATTCTTAAGCCGACGGCGATAACGGTTGCGATACTGAACACGATGTGGATTTGGAACGACTATCTTCTGCCCTATCTTGTAATAGGCAGCGACTATAAAACGATCCCAGTCGCCGTGCAGTATTTAAAGGGCGGCTACGGCTCTGTCGATATGGGCGCTATGATGGCAATGCTTGTGCTGTCAATCATTCCCGTAATCGTTTTTTATCTGCTGTGTCAGAAATATATTATAAAAGGGGTTGCGGCGGGTGCTGTTAAAGGGTAACGACACAAAATATAAAAAGGAAAGCGGCGTGCTTATGCACATTTCCTCTCTTCCGTCAAATCACGGTATAGGCGATTTAGGGCAAGAGGCATACCGCTTTGTGGATTTTTTAAAAAGCAGCCGCCAGACCTACTGGCAGCTGCTACCGCTTTGTCCTGTTGGCAAGGGCAACTCGCCGTACAGCTCAGTGAGCGCCTTTGCGGGTGAAATTCTTTTTATAAGCCTTGACTCTCTTGTAAGAGACGGGCTTTTAAGCCCCGACGAGATACCTTCGTCGGATTTTCCTAAAAACACCGACTACAAAGGGGTGCGGGAATTTAAGCTCCCGCTTATTAAAAAGGCGGCGGAGCGCTTCAACCCGAAATCCCGTGAATTTAAAGCTTTTTTAAGCGATAACGCCTACTGGCTCGATGATTACGCTCTTTTTATGGCGATAAAAGAGGTTTACCGCAAAAAAAGCTTTACCGAGCTTGACGACGGACTTAAGTACCGTCTGCCCGACGCGGTAGAGCGCTTCAAAAAGGCTCACTCCGAGCAGATTTTATTTTACGGGATTACCCAGTATTTTTTCTTTAGGCAATATTTGAGCTTAAAAAAATACGCCGCGGAAAACGGCGTAAAGCTGATAGGCGATATTCCATTTTATGTTCAGCTTGAAAGCGCGGACGTTTGGAGCAATCCCGATATTTTCCGTTTAGGCCGCGATATGACCCCCGTGCTGGTTGCGGGAGTTCCGCCCGACTGCTTTTCCGAGGAAGGTCAGCTTTGGGGCAACCCGATTTATGACTGGGAATACCAAAAATCGAACGATTACGAATGGTGGCGCAAGCGCCTTGTTCATAATGCAAAGCTTTACGACGTGATAAGAATTGACCATTTCCGCGCCTTTGCGGATTATTACACCATTCCCTACGGCGCAAAGACCGCCAAAAGCGGGGTCTGGGAAAAGGGAGTTGGGCTTCCCTTTTGGAATTTGATGAAGCAGTATGTAAGCGCCGAAATAATCGCCGAGGACTTGGGCGGAGACACCCCCGAGGTCGAAAAGCTGGTTGAAGACACGGGCTTTCCGAATATGAAGGTACTGCAATTCGCCTTTGATTCCGACCTTAACAATCCCTTTTTGCCTAAAAACTACAGCCGCAACTGCGTTTGTTACACAGGCACCCACGATAACGACACAACCCGCGGCTGGTATGAAAAATTAGGCGAGCATGAACGGACTATGTTTTCACACCTCGTTCCTGCGGATAAATCGGGTTCGGCGGTGCTGAGCCTTATTTCCTTTGCTATGAAATCAAAGGCGAGAACGGTTATAATACCTATGCAGGACTATTTACAGCTTGATTCCTGCGACCGCCTTAACACCCCCGGCGTGCCCTTCGGAAACTGGGAATGGCGGCTCTCCGAAAGCGACTTAACAGCCGAGCTTGCAGGCGAGATAAAACGCCTGAGTGCCGGACGGAACGAAAATTGATAAATGATTAAATAATATAAATGTCCGCACAAAAAAGCCGAAAAGCTTATCGCTCTTCGGCTTTTAATTACTTTTTCATTGAAATGGCCTTTTTAGCCTTCTCGGCAATGTTTACCCCGCGCAGACCGAACTCGTCAAGCAGCTTCGGCGCAGGACCTGAATGACCGAAGGTGTCGTAAACTCCGAGCTTTAAAACGGGTACGGGATACTCTTCGCCGAGCAGCTCGCTTACCGCTCCTCCGAGTCCACCTATTACCGAGTGCTCCTCGGCGGTGACTATTGCGCCCGTCTCTCTTGCGGCTCTGATTACCGCTTCATTATCAAGCGGCTTTATAGTGTGCATATTGATAATTCTCGCGTTTATGCCGTCCTTTTTAAGAAGCTCGTAAGCCTCAAGCGCCTCGGCAACCATAAGTCCCGTTGCGATAACAGTAACGTCGTTGCCCTCTTTAAGCTCGACCGATTTGCCGACCTCAAATTCGTAGTCGTCTCCGAATATAACGGGAACAGCGAGCCGTCCGAATCTCATATAAACAGGGCCGTCAAGCTCTAAAGCGGCCTCTACCGCCTTTTTTGCCTCGGTTTCGTCGGCAGGATTGATAATTGTCATTCCCGGAATCGTGCGCATAAGGGCAATATCCTCACAGCACTGGTGGGTAGCTCCGTCCTCTCCGACCGAGATTCCCGCGTGGGTTGCGCCTATAATAACATTAAGATGCGGATAACCGACCGAGTTTCTTATCTGCTCAAAGGCACGCCCCGCCGCAAACATAGCAAAGGAGCTGCAAATAACCTTTTTGCCCGTTGCCGCTATACCCGCGGCAATACCTATCATATCCGCCTCAGCGATACCGCAGTCATAAAATCTGTCGGGAAACGCTTTTTTAAACATACCCGTCTGTGTGGCGGCGGCGAGGTCGGCGTCAAGCACCACAAAATCGTCCCTCTTCCCGCCTAATTCAACAAGAGCGTTACCGAAGCCTACTCTGGTGGCGACCTTTTTAATTTCTGACATTGTTCTGCCCCTCCTTACTGCAATTCGGCAAGTTTTGCCTTAAGCTCGGTCATTGCCTGCTCATATAGCTCGTCGTTAGGCGCGGCACCGTGCCAGTTGACGGCGTTTTCCATATACGAAACGCCCTTGCCCTTGACGGTCTTTGCAATAATCGCAACAGGCTTATCCACCTTTTCCGCTTCGTTTAAAGCGGCTTCAATTTGGTCAAAATCATGTCCGTCAATTACGATTGTGTGCCAGTTAAACGCCTCAAACTTCTTATCAATCGGCGCGGCGGAGTTTACCTCCTCAATAGTGCCGTCAATCTGAAGATTGTTGTAATCCACAAACGCCGTGAGGTTGGAAAGCCCCTTATTGGCGGCGAACATAGCCGCCTCCCAGACCTGACCCTCTTCTATTTCGCCGTCCCCTAAAACGGCGTAAACCTTATAGTCATTTCCGAAATGCTTTGCCGAAAGAGCCATTCCGACAGCGGCGGAAATTCCCTGACCTAAAGAACCTGTCGACATATCAACCCCCGGTATATGCTTCATATCGGGGTGTCCCTGCAAAATACTGCCTATGTGGCGAAGAGTTTTTAAAAGCTCCGTATCAAAGTAGCCGCGGTTTGCAAGGGTAGAATAAAGCGCGGGCGCCGCGTGTCCCTTTGACAGCACAAAGCGGTCTCTGTTCTCCATTTTGGGATTTTTCGGGTCGATATTCATTTTTGCAAAATAAAGATAGGTCAAAATATCCGTGCAGGAAAGCGAGCCGCCCGGGTGCCCTGATTTCGCACTGTGTACCCCCTCGATAATTCCCATTCTAATCTTGCAGGCAGTTTTCTCAAGCTGTTTCTTAGCCGCCGCGTCCATCAAATCATTCCTTTCTGATTTTGTATTAAGCCAAACCTGACCTAATACTTGCTAAATAATCTATAAAATCGGCTACCGCGCCGTCCTCGCAACTGCCCGCGATAAAATCGGCATGAGCCTTAATATCCTCGGGTGTGTCCTCTGGAACCGCGCTTATATCCGCTTTTTTAATCATTTCAAGGTCGTTGTAGTAATCGCCCATAGCGAAATAACAGCCTTTTTCTATTTTAAGCATTTTTTTAAGTTTGTCAAGCTCTGAAGCCTTTGAAACCCCCGCGGGGAACTGCTCGTAGTAATTTCTTTTTCTTCCCGCTATTACCGCGGAGGTGTCCGAAAAGGCGGAAAGCGTATTTTCCGCGGCTATCATTTCTTTTACCGCCGCTAAATCCTTTTGGTTATCAAAAAGAAAAACCACCTTGTTCCAGCGGTATTTCGCGGCTTCATTAAAGCTTACGTTTTCGCCGTTTATCCACTCATATTCCTGATGCTCCCGCGTTTCCTGCGTTTCGTGGACAGTGAGGATTTTTTCACCGCTGTGAGCCTCTATTCCGACATTAAGCCCCATATCGAGCACCTTTTTTACAATGTAATACTCGTTCTCGGGCAAAAACAGCTCGTCAAGCACCTTTTTATTATCGTAGTCGTAAATCATACAGCCGTTTGCCACAACCGAGGGCGAAACCCGCTTGATTTTATCAAGCACGGGACCCACCGCCCCGACCGTTCTGCCTGTCGAGAGGGAAAAATATCCGCCCTCGCTCATAAAATACTCAATTTTCTCAATGTTTCTTGGATTGATTTTGCCGCTTGACATCAACGTACCGTCAATATCACAGGCAAAAAGACAGCCCGAAAATATACCCATTTTATCTTAACCTTTTCAAAAAATTCACAAAGTAATCGGGAAGAGGAGAACAAAACTCTGAATACTCCCCTGTCCGCGGGTGAATAAACCCGATTTTTTTAGCGTGCAGGCATTGACCGCAGAGCTCCCTTATTACCTTTTTAGGGCCGTAAACCTCGTCCCCCGCGACAGGATGACCGATATAAGCCATATGCACCCGTATCTGGTGGGTTCTGCCTGTTTCCAGCCGAAGTCTTATATGCGTAAAGCCCCCAAAGCGTTCTATAACCTCGTAATGGGTCACGGCGTTTTTACTGTTTTCGTAAATCACCGCCATCTGCTTGCGCTTTATCGGGTGTCTGCCTATCGGGGCGTCGATAACGCCGCTGTCAGCTTTAAGGCTGCCGTAAACCACAGCCTCGTACTCACGGGTAAAGGAATGCTCCTTTATCTGCTCCGCTAATTTATTATGTGCAAAATCATTTTTCGCAACCATTAAAAGCCCGCTTGTGTTTTTATCTATTCGGTGTACTATCCCGGGGCGCATAACCCCGTTAATGCCCGAAAGCGAATCGCCGCAATGATACATAAGAGCGTTTACAAGCGTGCCCGAATAATTCCCCGCGGCGGGGTGTACCACCATACCCTTAGGCTTGTTGACTACAAGCAAATCGCTGTCCTCGTACACAATATCAAGCGGAATATCCTCGGGCGCGATGTTATATACCTCGGGATCGGGAAGTGTGATTTCCACCCTGTCCCCGTCCTTGACCTTGGCGTTTTTTGCGGCTGTATTGCCGTTTATAAGCACGTTTCCGTCCGCTATAAGCCCCGCCGCGCGGGAGCGCGTAATTTCCGCGGCTTTAGCGGCAAAAACGTCGATACGCGCCGTCTCGCCCTGAAAGACCGTCTCAATCCTTTTCATTACTCTGCTCCGAGGGATTTTTAAGCTTTTTCTGCTTTTCCTCGCGTACGGCGTCCAAAATGAAGTAAAGTATCAAAAGCCCCGCGCCGACAACAATAGCACAGTCGGCGACGTTAAAGACGGGAAAGGACGGAAAAAACTCAAAATGCAGGAAATCGACTACGTTTCCGCCGCGGAATGCGCGGTCGATCATATTTCCGATACCGCCCGATAGGACAAGGCTTATCGCCCACAGCAAAAGACGGCTTTTTTTGCCGTATTTAACATACATAACAATGCACAGCACCATTATAACAAGGGTTACGGGAAGCAGAATATAGGTTTTCCCGTACAGCATTCCCCACGCGCCGCCGCGGTTGTGAATATAGGTAAGGTCAATAAAACCGCTTAAAAACTCCCGCGACTCGCCGAGAACGAAATTGGTTGAAATATAGTATTTTGTAAGCTGGTCGGCGCCGAGCAGTAAAACTCCGCAGAGCATAGCCGTTATATATGAAATCAAATGCTCCCCTCCCTGTTTGCCTTATAATTTATTCTTCGTTTTCGTCGGCGGGTGTATCGCCCGTAACCATAAAGCCCTTGTCAGATTTTACGGCTTCAGCGCTGTTATCGGACGCAACCGTGTTATTTACCTCGGGCTCGGTTATTCCGCCCGCCGCCGCAATAAAGCTTTCGGGCTTAGGCGCTTTATCCACCGCCGCGGACACTACCTCCGCAATACGCTTAGGATCCATAGGAGCTACATCGGGCATAGCCTTAAGCAATTCGAGATGCTCCTTATATTTAGCGGAAACCGCCGCCTTAAAGGCGGACATTTCCATTTTGAGCTTGTCGTAAAGCAACTGCTGTCTTGCCACGCTGTCCTCAGCGGCGGCCTTCATACTGTCCGCCTTAATCTGCGCGGTCTTTACCATATCGGCAAGCTCGTTTTCAAGCTTTGTCTTGCGTTCCTGCGCCTTAAGCTCAAAGGCGGTCGAAAGCTCCTTTTCCCTCGCGGTTATGACCTCAATATTAGCCTCGGCGTTCTTTACTATCTGCTCGCTCTTCTGCTTTGCCTCGTCCACAATCTGGTCGGCAAGCTTTTGTGCCGAAAGCAGTACGTTCTGAATACTGTTCTGCGAGCTTTTAAGGCTTTCAATTTCCTTATTCATAGCCTCAATTTTCGCTCTGTACTCCTTAATCGCACGGTCAAACTGAGCATAGTCCGCCTCGATTTTATCGAGAAGAACGTCAACCTCCTCCTGCTTGTAGCCGCTCATTGACTTTGTAAATTTAACATTCCTGATTTCAGCAGCGGATAACATTTTATTGCCTCCTAAATAT
>CABVAD010000028.1 GCA_902496265.1 uncultured Oscillospiraceae bacterium | reverse complement strand
GTATGTAAATGAAAAGCAACAGACAGGAAAAAATACTTGAGCTAATTAAAAATAAAATATTCTTAACGCAGGAGGATCTGCAAAATGAGCTTTTGTCCCTTGGCTACAATGTTACCCAGTCTACCGTTTCAAGGGATATTAAGGAGCTTCGCATTGTAAAGGGACACGACGCGGACGGCAACTACCGCTATATCGCGAACGAGCCGAAAGCGGCGGTTATGCAGAACAGGGAGCATTACCGCGAGCTGTTTTCAAGGGCGGTAAAAAGTGTGGCGTTTTCGCTAAATAACGTGGTGGTTAAGTGCTATACGGGAATGGCGCAGGGTGCCTGTGTGACGGTTGACGAAATGTTCGGCGATATGATGCTCGGCTCTCTCGCGGGGGACGACACCATAATTATTGTGACAGGCGGCGAGCCACAATCGGCGCGCCTTGCCTCGGAGCTTAATAAACTTTTAAAATAACGGGGAAGAAAAATGCTTAAATTTCTTCATATCGAAAACATAGCGGTTATAGAGCAGTCGGATATTGAATTTTCGGAGGGCTTTAACGTCTTAACAGGCGAGACGGGCGCGGGAAAATCAATCGTAATTGATTCCATAAACGCGGTTTTGGGCGAGCGCACCTCAAGGGAGCTTATCCGCGCGGGGTGCGATACAGCGGAGGTCTCGGCGGTTTTCGGCTGTTTTGACGATTATACCGCGGCTGCTTTGGCAGAGCACGGCTTCAGACCTGATGAGGACGGAAATATTGTAATAAGACGGCGGCTTTCGGCTTCGGGCAAGGGGCTTATAAAGCTTAACGACCGACCGTTAACCGCGGCAGAGCTTAAGGAAATCGGGAAAAGCCTTATAAACATACACGGTCAGCACGACAGTCAGGCGCTCTTAGACCCCGAAAGCCATATCGGGTACATTGATGCAATAGCGGGCAACGGTGATATTTTAAGCGAATATTACGCGGAATTTAGAAAGCTTAATGCAATCCGCAAGGAGCTTAACTCTGCTGAGACCGACGAGGACGAAAAACGCCGAGAAACCGACCTTTTAAAGTACCAGATAAACGAGCTTGAAAGCGCGGATATAAAGGTTGGTGAGTATGCGCGGCTTAAAAAAGAACTTGAGGTTGCAAGAAATTATCAGACCACGGTAGAAACCCTTTCGGCGGCGTACGCGGCGCTTAAGGGAGGGGAGGACTTTGACGGCGCGGCGGCGCTTATAGACGGTGCGCAAAGAAGGCTTGCTACCCTTAAAAGCGAGGAGTGGAGTGCAAAATCGGAAAGGCTTGCGGACGCGCTTTCGGTTATTGAAGATGTTTCGGCGGAGTTGCGCGATTTTCTTGACAGTGCCGAGTTTTCCGAGCTTGATGCGGACAGTATTAACGAAAGGCTTGACACGCTGGAGAAGCTTATGTTAAAATACGGAAACAGCGAGCAGGAAATGCTGGACTTTTTGACCTCGGCAAAGGTGCGGCTTGATGAGCTTGTTTTCTCTGACCGCCGAATAGCCGAGCTTTCCGACCTGCTTGACGAATCGACCGAGCGGTTGGTTGATTTGGGCGAAAAGCTTACAAAATCAAGGCAAAAGGCCGCGGCGGAGTTTGAAAACAAGGTTTGCGGCATATTGAGCTATCTTAATATGCCCGATGTGCGTTTTACCGTTTTGGTAGAGAAAGGGCGGTACACAAAGCGCGGGTGCGATGTTGTGGAATTCCTTATTTCGGCGAACAAGGGCGAAAAGGTAAAGCCGCTTGCCAAAATCGCCTCGGGCGGCGAATTATCCCGCGTTATGCTTGCAATTAAAAGCGTACTGCTTGATAAGGACAAGGTCGGAACTATGATTTTCGACGAGATTGATACGGGGATAAGCGGTTACACCGCGGGCAAGGTCGGTACTCAGCTTAAAAGGGTGTCGAAAAACCGTCAGGTGATATGCGTAACCCACTTAGCCCAGATTGCCGCAATGGCGGATAATCACCTGCTTATACAAAAAAATACTCAGAACGGCAGAACCTTTACTAAGGTTTGCCCGCTTTCGTATGAGGATAGGATAAGCGAAATCGCACGCATTATGTCGGGCGCAGAGCTTACCGAAAATTTATATAAATCAGCAAAAGAGTTAGTAGACAGGAGTAAGAATGATGACAATTTATGACGAGCTTAAGGCAAGAGGACTTATAGCGCAGGTAACAAACGAAGAAGAAATCAAGGAAATGGTAAATAACGGCAAGGCCACATTTTATATCGGCTTTGACTGCACGGCGGACAGCCTTACCGCGGGCCATTTTATGGCGCTTACCTTAATGAAGCGTCTGCAAATGGCGGGCAATAAGCCGATAGCCCTTATCGGCGGCGGCACTACTATGATAGGCGACCCCTCGGGCAGAACCGATATGCGCAAAATGCTGACCAAGGAGGATATCGAACATAATGCAGAGTGCTTTAAGCGCCAGATGGAGCGGTTTATCGATTTTTCCGAGGGCAAGGCGCAGATGATTAATAACGCCGACTGGCTTCTTAAGCTTAACTATGTTGAGCTTTTGCGCGAGGTGGGGGCTTGCTTCTCGGTCAATAATATGCTCAGAGCCGAGTGCTATAAGCAGAGAATGGAAAAGGGTCTTTCCTTCCTTGAATTTAACTATATGATTATGCAGAGCTACGATTTCTACTATCTCTTTAAGGAATACGGCTGTAATATGCAGTTCGGCGGGGACGACCAGTGGAGCAATATGTTAGGCGGTACGGAGCTTATAAGAAGGAAACTCGGCAAGGACGCCCACGCTATGACCATAACACTGCTTACCGATTCGCAGGGTCATAAAATGGGCAAGACCGCGGGCAACGCCGTATGGCTTGACCCGAACAAGACCCCGCCCTATGAGTTCTATCAGTACTGGCGCAACGTCGCGGACGCAGATGTTTTAAAGTGCATAAGGATGCTCACCTTCCTGCCGCTTGAGGAAATTGACAAGATGGATAAATGGGAGGGCAGCCAGCTAAACACCGCCAAGGAAATTTTGGCTTACGAGCTTACAAAGCTTGTTCACGGCGAGGAAGAGGCTAATAAGGCTCAGTCTGCCGCAAAGGCGATATTTGCGGGCGGCGGCTCACACGAAAATATGCCCACTACAACCCTTAGCGACGGCGATTTAACCGACGGTGAAATCGGTATTTTGGATATGATGGTTAAGGCTTCGCTTGCCGCCTCAAAGGGCGAGGCAAGACGGCTTGTAACACAGGGCGGAGTAAGCCTTGACGACGAGAAAATCACCGACCCGCAGTACAGGGTTACAGCCGAAGCCCTTAAAAACGGCGTGGTTCTTAAAAAGGGAAAAAAGGTGTTTCATAGATTTACGGTGTAATTCCGTTTTATAAGAGGGGAAGACTTTGAATTACGCGTATTTTATACCTGTCATTTTTCTGTTTTTGGTTTTATTTCTCACAAGACAGGCAAATGCGGTTATATTTAAAAAGATCATTCAAAAAAGAAAAACGGGGGATATTCAGATGTATGAGCTCGCTCAGAAATTTATCGGTAAGGAGTGCCTTATTTATACCTTTAATTCTTCACAGCTGACAGGAGTTATCAAAGAGGTAAACGAGGGAGGAATTCTTATAGAAAACGGAGATACCCTTGAAGCTGTAAATTTCGACTTTATTGTACGCATCAGGGAATACCCGAGAAAGAAAAACGGCAAGAAAAAATCGGTTGTTCTTGATTAAATCCGATTTTTGCGCAAAACCCCACCTTCGTTATTACAACGAGGGTGGGGTTTATGATGATTATATGGATTTTAGTGTTTATTTTCCGCTGTCGCCGTAGTTGGAAAGGACGCGGGCGGAGGGGTCGTTTACGTTACAGCCCTCCCACTCCCGGTTTGGCATCCAGAAGTCCTTTACCATTTTGGCTTGACCGGGGTACTTTGATTCAAAAATTTCGCGGTACAAGAGGGATTCTTTGGTAAAGGGTCTTGCAAAATCGTATTTCTCGCATTTTTCGGCAAATTCTTCGTCGGTGTACTGTGCGTCGGCGTACTCTTTCAGGTAATCGACCATAGAGTGACCCACCGCGTCCGAGAACGCCGCCTTTTCGCGCATAAGAATATCGTAGGGGAGATAATCTCCCTCAAAGGCGTGGCGCAAAAGGTACTTGCCCTTGTTGTACTTGTTGAGCTTCATTTCGGGGTCAACGCTCATAACATATTTTACAAAATCGAGGTCGCCGAAGGGCACCCGCGCCTCAAGCGAGTTTACCGAAATACAGCGGTCGGCGCGCAGAACGTCGTACATATGAAGCTCGCGCACACGCTTTTGGGACTCCTTCTGAAATTCCTCGGCGTTAGGTGCGAAATCGGTGTATTTATAACCGAACAGCTCGTCGGAAATTTCGCCCGTCAAAAGCACCCTTATGTCGGTGGTTTCGTGTATCGCCTTGCAGATAAGGTACATTCCTATGCTTGCCCTTATCGTGGTGATGTCATATGTGCCGAGCAATGCTATTACATCGGGCAGAGCCGCCAACACGTCCTCCTTGGTAATTATTATTTCGCGGTGATCCGAGCCTATATAGTCGGCGACCTGCTTTGCGTATTTAAGGTCGATAGCGTCGGTGCTCATACCGATAGCAAAGGTTTTAATAGGCTTCTTTAAAAGCTTTGCGGAGATAGCGCATACAAGGGAGGAGTCAAGACCTCCGCTTAAAAGAAAGCCCACGGGAGTGTCGGCGTCAAGCCGCTTTTCAACGCCCGCCACTAACTTATCGTGAATGTTCCTGCATACGGTTTCCAAACCGTCATAACAAACCTTATCCACCGCGGCAATATCGTTGTAGCAGTAAAATCTGCCGTCCTTATAGTAGTGTCCGGGCGGGAAGGGCATAATTTTGTCGGCAAGCCCCACAAGGTTTTTAGGCTCGGAGGCAAAGAGTATGCCGCCGTCCTCGTCAAAGCCGTAGTAAAGCGGACGTATGCCTATCGGGTCGCGGGCGGCGACAAAATCCTTAGAGTCGCCGTCATAGATAATCATTGCAAACTCCGCGTCCAGCATACCAAACATTCCTATTCCGTACTGCTCATAAAGCGGGAGCAGTATTTCGCAGTCGGAATCGCTTTCAAATGTATAGCCCTTTTTTATCAGCCCGTCCTTTATGGGTCTGAATCCGTAGATTTCACCGTTGCAGACGAGCATATTATTCTTATAGGTAAACGGCTGCATACCCTTGTCGGTAAGCCCCATTATTGCAAGACGGTGAAATCCGAGCAGACCGTTATTAAGCTTTACTACCCTTGACATATCAGGCCCGCGCGAAACGGTCCTCTCAAAGCCCAGCTTAAATTCGTCATCGGTTAGTCTGCTCCCGATATAGCCCATAATAGAACACATAAAAGTTTCCTCATTTCAATTTAAATTGTAGTTTTCAAAACGCGCAAAGGCTTCCCATAAATAGGGAAGCTTTTGCAATTTATAATAGGGAGGTTAAGCGGTGTAATATCAGAACTGTTCAACGTCCTGAAGAGCGTCGTAGCCCTCTTCGCCTGTACGAACCTTTACAACATTTTCAACATCGTAAACGAATATCTTACCGTCGCCGATATGACCCGTGTAAAGAACCTTCTTGGCGGTTTCAACAACCTGTGCCACAGGAACCTTGCAGACTACTATGTCAACCTGAATCTTAGGTAAGAGGGAGGTTTCAACCTCAACACCTCTGTAATATTCGGGCTTGCCCTTCTGTACGCCGCAGCCTAAAACGTGGGTTACGGTCATACCCGTAATTCCTATGCCGACCATAGCGTTCTTGAGCGCCTCAAGCTTGGCTTCTTTGCAGACAACCTCAACCTTGGTAATCTTCTCGCCGCTTGCGGGCCTAACATCCGCCGCAACCTTGGGCATTTCCTTAACCTCAACAGCCTCTGCAACAGGTACATCGCCTGTAACCGCAACGGGCTCGTTGTCCTCGTCTATGTACTCGGGGAGCATCGCAAAGCCTGCGTAAGCGCTCGGAAGCCCGTGCTCGGTAGCGTCAAGACCTTCGATTTCCTCTTCACGGCTGACACGAAGACCGACGACAGCCTTGATGATTAAGAAGGTGACTGTGATTGTAACCGCAGTCCAGAGAGCAACTGATACAAAGCCTGTAAGCTGTAAACCTAAAAGCTCAAAGCCGCCGCCGTAGAAAAGACCTGTGAGGGTTTTGCCCGAAGCGTTGGCTATTGAATAGCCGGGGGCTGTGTCGGTGGCAAAAAGACCTACCGCTATAGTACCCCAGATACCGTTCATACAGTGAACCGCAACCGCGCCTACAGGGTCGTCTATATGAAGCTTGTGGTCAAGCAGCCATACGCCGAATACTACAAGGAGTCCTGCAACAGCGCCGATTATCGAAGCGCCCAGAGCGTCTGTAACGTCGCAGGGAGCGGTTATAGCTACAAGACCTGCAAGCGAAGCGTTAAGGCACATTGAAACATCGGGCTTGCCGTATTTAATCCAGGTGAATATCATACATACAACGGTTGCAACGGCGGGAGCAACGGTTGTGGTAAGGAATACAGAGCCTAACTGCTCTATTGAGGTACAAGCGGCACCGTTAAAGCCGTACCAGCCGAGCCAGAGAATGAATACACCGAGTGCGCCTAAAGCAATGCTGTGACCCGGGAAGGCGTTTACCTTTACAACCTTGCCCTTTTCGTCTCTCTTAAACTTTCCGATACGCGGTCCTAAGATTTTAGCACCGATAAGAGCGGAGATACCGCCTACCATATGTATCGCGCAGGAGCCCGCGAAATCGTGGAAGCCGAGCTCGGAAAGCCAGCCGCCGCCCCAGATCCAGTGAGCCTCAATCGGGTAGATGAGAGCCGAGATAACGCCTGAATAAATGCAGTAGGAAAGGAATTTTGTTCTTTCTGCCATAGCGCCCGAAACTATCGTAGCGGTTGTGGCACAGAAAACAAGGTTAAATACGAAGTTTGAAAAATTAAAGTTTGAGTAAGCTGTGAAAATGTCGAACCCCGGCTTACCGATAAGTCCTACAACATCTTCGCCTAAGAGGAGACTGAAACCGATAAGTATAAATACTACTGTACCGATACAGAAGTCCATAAGGTTCTTCATTATAATGTTGCCTGTGTTCTTGGCTCTTGTAAAGCCCGCTTCTACCATTGCGAAGCCTGCCTGCATCCAGAACACCAGCGCCGCACCGATCAAAAACCAAACCCCGAAGACTTCTCCGGAGATGGCTTCCATGATTGTTTGATCCATAAAAATCATCCCTTTAAAAAAAATTTATTGTCTGCCGCCGTTTTTACACGGCGGCTTGTGACTTGATTATTTTACGCTGAAGAGCATATCGCCGTAGGACGGATAGGGCCAGCTAACTGCGGGAACCATCGTTTCAAGCTCGTCAACCGTAATTCTAAGCTCGCTCATAGCGGCGAACACGCTGTCCTTATAGAACATTGAAAGCTCTGTGGTGTCGCTTATTTCCTTAGCCTTAAGGGTAGCTTCTTCAAGCTTCTGAACCTTTTTGTATGCGGCTGTGTTTAATTTGCTGATTTTGGCAAGCAGCTCCTTTTCGTAGGTGCTGTCAACATCGCCGCAGGCGGCTTTCGCAATAATCGTGTCGGAAAGCTCGTGCGAATATTTGCTCACCGCGGGAAGAATATCCTTCTTCGCCATATCGATCATTGTAAGAGCTTCAATATTAATGGTTTTGCAGTAATTCTCCGAAAGAATCTCGTACCTTGCGCGCATTTCGGTTTCGGAATAAACCTTGTGGGAGGTAAAGAGCTTTAGGTTCTTTTCGTGAACCGAATAGGGCAGACACTCAGGTGTTGAGCGGAGGTTCAAGAGCCCTCTCTTTTCCGCCTCGGCAATCCACGCGTCGTCGTAGCCGTTTCCGTTGAAGATAATGCGCTTATGCTCGGTAATGGTCTTCTTGATAAGCTCGTGTAAGGCTTCTTCAAAGTCTGTCGCCGCTTCAAGGGTATCCGCGAACTGCTTTAATTCCTCGGCAACTGCGGTGTTAAGTACTACGTTTGTGCAAGAAACAGAGGAGGAAGAGCCTAACATTCTGAACTCAAACTTGTTGCCCGTAAAGGCGAAGGGTGAGGTTCTGTTGCGGTCGGTCGCGTCCTTCGGGAACCGAGGCAAAGTATGAACACCTATCTTAAGTATCTCTTTTTCCTTGCCGCCGTAGGGCTGATCCTTTTCAATAGCCTCTAAAACCTCGGTGAGCTCTGTGCCTAAGAACATTGAAACTACCGCAGGGGGAGCTTCGTTTGCGCCGAGTCGGTGGTCGTTGCCCGCTGAGGCAACCGAAACGCGGAGCATATCCTGATATTCGTCAACCGCCTTAATTACCGCACAGAGGAAAAGTAAAAACTGTGCGTTTTCATAGGGTGTGTCGCCCGGGTTCAAAAGGTTTACGCCTGTATCGGTTGAAACCGACCAGTTGTTGTGCTTACCGCTTCCGTTTACGCCCGCGAACGGCTTTTCGTGGAGTAAGCATACCATATGGTGCTTTTTGGCGACCTTCTGCATAATTTCCATTGTAAGCTGGTTGTGATCCGCCGCAATGTTTGTTGTGGTAAACACGGGGGCTAACTCGTGCTGTGCGGGAGCAACCTCATTATGCTCGGTTTTAGCGAGAATACCTAACTTCCAAAGCTCCTCGTTAAGGTCGTTCATAAACGCCTGAACGCGCGGCTTGATAATTCCGAAGTAGTGATCCTCAAGCTCCTGACCCTTGGGCGGCTTTGCACCGAAAAGGGTGCGGCCTGTGTAAATAAGATCCTTTCTCTTGTTGTAAACGTCCTCATCGATAAGGAAGTATTCCTGCTCGGGACCTACCGTCGTTTTAACCGACTTGGCGTCGGTGTTGCCGAAAAGTCTTAATACGCGGAGAGCCTGCTTGTTAATCGCCTGCATACTGCGAAGAAGCGGAGTCTTTTTATCAAGTGCCTCGCCGCCGTAGGAACAGAACGCGGTCGGAATACAAAGCACACCGTCCTTGATAAAGGCGTAGGAGGTGGGGTCCCATGCGGTGTAGCCCCTTGCCTCAAAGGTTGCGCGAAGTCCGCCCGAGGGGAAGGAGGACGCGTCAGGCTCGCCCTGAATTAACTCCTTGCCCGAAAACTCCATAATAATTTTTCCGTCGCTGACAGGCGTTACAAAGCTGTCGTGCTTTTCCGCGGAAAGACCCGATAGCGGCTGGAACCAGTGGGTGTAATGGGTAGCTCCCTTTTCAATCGCCCAGTCCTTCATCGCGTTGGCGACAACAGTCGCTACATTAGGATCGAGTGAACGTCCCTCTTTAATGGTACGCTGAAGCGCCTTGTAGGTTTCTTTCGGAAGTCTCTGCTGCATAACGCTGTCGCCGAATACATTGCTGCCGAAAATTTCGCTGATGCTGCTCATAATTTAACCTCTCTTTTTCTTTCGGATAAAAATAAAGCGGCAACGGCGTCAGAGAGACTTTTCTCCCGTATGCGACGCCGTTGCCGCTTTATTTTATCCTTAATTTAATTTTACAAAAAAAGAAACGGCGGACAAAAGTAGTAATT
>CABVAD010000027.1 GCA_902496265.1 uncultured Oscillospiraceae bacterium | reverse complement strand
ATGAAGGACTGGGCGATTGAAAAGGGAGCTACCCATTACACCCATTGGTTTCAGCCCTTGACAGGCATTACCGCCGAAAAGCACGACAGCTTTATTTCTCCAACGGGAGACGGTCATATAATAATGGAGTTTTCAGGCAAGGAGCTTATTAAGGGCGAGCCTGATGCCTCCTCCTTCCCGTCAGGCGGGCTTCGCGCCACCTTTGAGGCAAGGGGATATACCGCGTGGGATCCGAGCTCCTACGCCTTTGTAAAGGACGACACGCTCTGTATTCCGACCGCCTTCTGCTCCTATTGCGGCGAAGCGCTTGACCAGAAGACGCCGTTGCTTCGCAGTATGGACGCTATAAATAAGCAGGCGCTCAGAATTGTACGCCTTTTCGGTATGGACGATGTTAAGCGAGTTAATACCACGGTAGGACCAGAGCAGGAGTATTTCCTTGTGGACAAGGCTATGTACGATAAGCGCCCCGACCTGATTTTCTGCGGCAGAACTCTTATAGGCACTATGCCGCCTAAGGGTCAGGAAATGGACGACCATTATTTCGGCGTTTTAAAGCCGAGGGTTGCCGCCTTTATGCGCGACCTTGACAACGAACTTTGGAAATTAGGCGTGCTTGCAAAGACCGAGCATAACGAGGTTGCCCCCGCACAGCACGAATTAGCCCCTGTATTTACCACTACGAATATCGCCGCCGACCATAATCAGCTTACAATGGAGATTATGAAGAAAACCGCTTTAAAGCACGGGCTTGTCTGCCTTTTGCACGAAAAGCCGTTTGACGGAGTAAACGGAAGCGGAAAGCACAATAACTGGTCCCTTTCGACCGACACAGGGGTTAATTTCCTGAAACCGGGTAAAAATCCGGGTGAAAATTCACTCTTTTTGCTAACCCTCGCCGCTGTTATCAAGGCGGTTGACGAGCATCAGGATCTCCTCAGAATATCGGTTGCGACTGCGGGTAACGACCACCGCTTGGGCGCAAATGAGGCTCCTCCCGCAATCATTTCGATGTTCTTAGGCGACGAGCTTACCGATTTGCTGTTGTCTATCGAAAACGGCACTCACCATGATAATGCCGAAAAGGTTAAAATGACCGTAGGCGCGGATATTATCCCGCTCTTCGGCCGCGATAACACCGACCGCAACCGCACCTCTCCCTTTGCCTTCACGGGCAATAAGTTTGAGTTCAGAATGTTGGGCTCGGCATCCTCGGTTTCGGATACCAACGTGATGCTCAATACTATGGTTGCCGATGTTTTCGCCCAGTTTGCGGACAGGCTTGAAAAAGCGGACGATTTTGATAAAGAGCTTCACAGCATTATCAAGGAAACCGTTTCGGAGCATAAGCGCATAATCTTTAACGGTGACGGCTATTCCGATGAATGGAAGGAAGAGGCGAAGAGACGCGGACTTCTTAATCTTGAGAGCACGGTAGACGCTCTTCCGTTGCTTAAAACCGAGGAAAACATCGCAATGTTTGAGCGGCACGGAGTTTTGAGCCGCGCGGAAATCAATTCAAGGGTTGATATTGTCCTTGAGAATTATTCTAAGATTATACATATCGAGGCGCTGACCCTTATTGAGATGATGAACCGCGAGGTAATACCCGCTATAACCGAGTACAACAGCCGCCTTTGCACCGCCCTCATTAACAGGCGGAGTTTAGGTCTTAAATTCGATGAATTGGCGGATACCGAGATTATCGCCCGACTTTCCGCCGCTGAGACCGAGATTTACAAGCTCACAGGCGACCTTAAAATGGCGGTTATGTCGGCGGAGAAAATCCCCGATATGCTCGACCGTGCGACCGAGTATCACGATAGGGTGTTGAAGCTGATGAACGATATTCGTAAATTTGCCGACAGCGCCGAAGCGGTCGTTTCGAAGGATTGCTGGCCCTATCCGAGCTACGGAGAGCTGTTATTCAATATCTGATATCTTATAAAAAAACGGATGCCGAAAGGCATCCGTTTTTGCGCTTAAATCCTTACGGATTATTAGCAGCCGCAACCGCAGTTGTTGTCACAGCCACAGCCGGAGTTTCCGCCCCAGCCGCCGCAGCAGCAGAGTATGAGTATTAAGATGATGATCCAGGTGCAGCCACCGCCGAAACAATTGTTATTCATTATAAAAGACCTCCTTTTTTGTCTTCATCACATACTATGCCGACATTTAAAATTGTGTTACAAGAAGCCGCAGTTGAAAAAATTTAAAAAAACTCAAAAAAGTATTTGACTTTTCCTGACTTTGGTGTATAATAAAAGTCAGGAAAGGTCAAAAGAGGTGCTTAAAATGAGAATGAGCGATTTGATAACCAACGAAATAATACGAATGTTGAATGAATCGGGAGCTAACACAGCCGAAATTCAGCGTAACGAGTTTGCAAATATGATTGGCTGTGCGCCCAGCCAGATTAATTACGTGCTCTCCTCGCGTTTTACGCCCGAGCACGGCTATATAATCGAAAGCCGACGCGGCGGCGGGGGATATATCCGCATAAAGCGGGTGGTCTTAAGCCACGCTTCGGCGCTTATGCACATAATCAATTCGATAGGCGACACGATTGACAGTATGACCACGCGTATCGTAATAGAAAACTGCACAAGCTCAGGAATTATAACTCCCGAGGTCGCGCGTATTATCGCGGCGGCGGTTTCGGGAAGCGTATTGCAGTCCGTACCCGTCGAGTACCGCGATACCCTGAGGGCGGCAATTTTAAAGCAGCTGCTTTTAACTCAAATTAATTAAAAAGGCTAAGGTGAAATTTATGCTGTGCGATAAATGCGGAAAAAACAACGCTACAACACATATTAAACAGATAATTAACGGGGTCGTTACCGAACGCAATCTTTGTTCCTCCTGCGCCGCCAAGGAGGGCTACGGCAAGTTTTCAAACGGCGGTCTTGCGGAAATGCTTTCCTCAATGTTTGGCGATATAGGGGCAATAAGCGCGGGAGCGCAGACCGTCCGCTGTCCTGTCTGCGGAGCGACCTTTGCGGATATTGCCGAAACGGGTAAGGTCGGCTGTGCGGAGTGCTACCGCACCTTTTACAGCGAGCTTTTGCCCTATTTAAAGCGGGTTCACGGTACTGTCAAGCACACGGGCAAGATACCTAACAGCGCGCCGCTTAGCGTAAAGCCGCAGGAGGAGACGGTAGATACCCTCAGAATGGAGCTTAACCGCCTTGTCAGCGAGGAAAAATTTGAGGAGGCGGCGGTAGTCCGCGATAAAATTAAGAAACTGGAGGAAAAGGAAAATGAGTAGCTGGTACGCGGCTAAAGCGCCGCAGGACGACATTGCAGTAAGCACAAGAATAAGACTCGCCCGCAATCTTTCGGGACTTCCTTTTCCCGCGAGAATGACGGCTGAGCAGAGAAAAGAGCTTAATCTAAGGGTTAAAAAGGCGATTACCGAGAGCAATACTCCATTTGCAAAATCACTTAATTACATCGATATGAGCAACGTTCCTAGCATAGAGGTAATGGCGATGGTCGAACGGCACGTCATAAGCCCCGAATTTGCCCGGAGCAACGCCGAACGCGCTATCATACTGTCGGGCGATGAAAGCATAAGTATTATGATAGGCGAGGAGGATCACATAAGGATTCAGGTTATTTTGGGCGGCTTGCAGCTTGAAAAGGCGTATGAAACGGCGGAAATGCTTGATACTCTGCTTTACAATTCTCTGCATTTTGCCTTTGACAGGAATTTGGGCTTTTTAACCGAGTGTCCCACAAATTTAGGCACGGGGCTTCGCGCGTCCGTAATGCTCCATCTGCCTGTCTTAGAGTCCTCGGGCGAAATTTCGCAGATAGCCGATTCGGTCGGAAAAATAGGCTTTACGGTAAGGGGTATGTACGGCGAAGGCACAAAGCCCGCCGCCTCAATGTATCAGGTTTCAAACCAGATTACACTTGGTATAAGCGAGAAAAACGCCCTTGACAATCTTAAAATAATAACCGAACAGCTTATCGATAAGGAACGCGCGGGTAGGGAAAGCCTTAACCGCGTAAAGCTGGAGGATACCTGTATGAGAGCGCTTGGTATTTTGCAGAACTGCCGCGTTTTATCAAGCGAGGAAATGATGAATTTACTCTCAAGGATTAAACTCGGTATCAGTATGGGCATAATTAAAACGGACGCTTTGCCTATAAAGCTCTTAATAGAGGGTCAGCCATATATGTTAATGAAAAAATACGGTCAGTCAGAGCCTGACGAAAGGGATATTTACCGTGCAAACTGTATGAGAGAGGCTCTTGCACAATAATTTTTATAAAGCCTATAAAGGGAGGTTTTGTTTTATGAAATACAATTTTAACGGATTTACCTCAAAGGCAAATGAGGCGCTTAATCAGGCGATAAGCTCTGCGGAGCAATTGGGTCACACCTATGTCGGAAGCGAGCATCTGCTTTTGGGACTTTTAAGGATAGGCAGCGGCGTCGCGGCGGCGGTGCTTAACAAAAACGGTATTACCGCGGAAAATATAGAGGAGCTTATGCGCTCTAATATCGGCTGCGGCACACCTACAAGGCTGTCGCCCGATTACTTCACTCCGCGAGCCAAGCGGGTTATTGAAACGGCTATGGCGGGTTGTGCGAGTATGGGCAAAAAGTATGTCGGCACAGAGCATATTTTAATAGGCATTTTAAGCGAGGGCGACAATTACGCGATAAGATTTATAAACGAATTAGGCGTGGATACCGCGTCGCTTACCACGGCGGCGCTTAAAGCCTCGGGCATTGACCCGAGCGAGGCGGCAGGCGGCGTACAGTCACCGTCGGGAAAGCAGTCGGACTCCAAAACACCCACCCTTTTAAAATACGGCAGAGATTTAACCGAAGAAGCGAAAAAAGGCAAAATCGACCCTGTTATCGGCAGAGGAGAGGAAATCGAGCGGGTAATTCAGATACTTTGCCGCAGAACCAAAAACAATCCCTGCTTAATAGGCGAGCCGGGCGTCGGCAAAACCGCAGTTGTTGAGGGCTTAGCGCAGAAAATTGCCGACGGCAGCGTACCCGAAATTCTTGAAAACAAGCGGCTTATTGCCCTTGACCTCACGGGGATGGTCGCGGGGACAAAATACCGCGGCGACTTTGAGGAAAGGATTAAGGCGGTTATTGAAGAGGTTACCAAGGCGGGAAATATCATTCTCTTTATCGACGAGGTTCACACTATAATAGGAGCGGGCTCTGCCGAGGGCGCGACCGATGCGGCTAATATTTTAAAGCCGTCCCTTGCACGCGGCGAGTTCCAGCTGATAGGCGCTACCACCATTTCGGAATACCGCAAAAATATAGAAAAGGACTCCGCTCTTGAACGCCGTTTCCAACCCGTAAATGTCGCCGAGCCCGGAGAAGAGGACACGGTGCTTATTCTCAAAGGAATTAAGGATAAGTACGAGGCGCACCACAAGGTAAAGATAACAGATGATGCAATAAACGCGGCGGTTAAGCTTTCTGCGCGTTATATAAGCGACAGATTTTTGCCCGATAAGGCGATAGATTTAATCGACGAGGCGGCATCAAGGGTACGGCTAAACGCCTGTGCCGCTCCGCCCGAGCTTCGGGAGCTTGAGGAAAAAATCTCAAGCACCGAGGCGGAGAAGGACGAGGCGATAAATTCGCAGGAATTTGAACGCGCCGCGGCGCTTCGCGACAGCGAGAAGAAGCTTAAAGAGGAATACAACGCTACAAAGGAAAAATGGCACAGGCAGAACAGCCATATAAACGGCGAGGTAGGTGAGGAGGATATTGCCGAAATCGTCTCCTCTTGGACTGGTGTTCCCGTTTCTCAGCTTACCGAGGAGGAAAGCGAAAGGCTTTTAAAGCTTGAAGAGGAGCTGCACAACCGAATTGTCGGTCAGGACGAGGCGGTTACGGCAGTTGCCAAGGCTATCCGCCGCGGCAGGGTAGGGCTTAAAGACCCGAAACGCCCGATAGGCTCGTTTATCTTCTTAGGACCTACGGGAGTCGGCAAAACCGAGCTTTGCAAGGCGTTAGCAGAGGCTATGTTCGGCAGTGAAAATATGATGATAAGACTTGATATGTCGGAGTATATGGAAAAGCACACGGTATCAAGGCTTGTAGGATCGCCGCCCGGATACGTTGGCTTTGAGGAGGGCGGTCAGCTTACCGAAAAGGTAAGGCGCAACCCCTATTCGGTAATCCTTTTTGATGAGATTGAAAAGGCACACCCCGACGTTTTCAATATGCTCCTGCAAATTCTTGAGGACGGTATTCTTACCGATTCGCAGGGTCGGCGCGTTGACTTCAAGAACACGGTTATAATTATGACCTCGAATGTCGGAGCAAGGCTTATCACCGAAAAGAAGGTCTCCTTCGGCTTCGGCGAGAGCGGCAAGGACGATAACAAGGACGTAAAGGAGCTTGTTTTAAACGAGCTTAAGTCCGCTTTCCGTCCTGAGTTTTTAAACCGCGTTGACGATATTATCGTTTTTTCAAAGCTTAACAAGGAGCAGATTGCCGAGATTTCCGAAAAAATGCTTGCAAATCTTGCGGATAGACTTAAAAATCTCAATATCACCGCGGAATTTGATGACAGCGTTAAATACGCCCTCGCCGAAAAGGGCTTTGACCCCGTATACGGCGCAAGACCTCTCCGCCGAGAGATTCAGAATAAAATCGAAGACCCGTTAAGCGAGAAAATTCTCGATTCTTCGGTCAAAAACGGCGACACCGTGCTCTGTACCTACAAGGACGGAGAATTTCGGTTTGAGGTTAAAAAGTAATATACGAAACGCAGACAGGAGGCTGTCTGCGTTTTCCTTTAATACAGTCATCTGAATAATATAACCGCTTTTCTGCATATATTTCCTTTCCCGCGAATATCATTTATTAAACAATGCATAAAGAGAGGAAAGAAATATGGAAGAAAAAATACTAAAAGCGAGCGTTTTTGTAAACGATACAGTTTTCAACGACTCAACCGAACAGCCGATAGACGTTGATTTCACACTGCCTGATTATTGTCCTGATATATCAAAAATTTTCAAATGCCGCGCGGTGTCGCGTATTTCATCAAAGACTGTGAGCGGAAAAAATATAACCGTTGACGGCTCTGTTACCATTACAGTGCTATACTGCGGCGCGGACGGACAGCTCTGCTCATACGAATACCAGTACCCTTTCAGCAAAAACCTTGAAATGAGCGAGGAATGCGCGGGCGGAAATCTGTGCGTGCGCTCCAAATGCGAATACATAAACTGCCGCGCGGTAACCGGCAGAAAGGTTGATATTCACGGCGCGGTCGGTATTTTTGTGCGGGTTTTCAGGCGAAAATCAACCGAAATAATCTCGGATATCGACGACTGCAATATTGAGGAGAGACGCGGCAGTGCGCCCGCTACCGTTCCGATGGGATATACGGAAAAATACCTTATGGTAGAGGAGGATATTCAAATAGGGCAGAGTCAGCCGTCTGTGCAACGTATTCTACGTTATGACGCAAAGCCCTGTGTAAGAGAAAGCAAAATTATTAACGATAAAATTGTTGTAAAGGGCGATATGGCTGTCTGGATTCTTTATTCCCCCGAGGACGGAAGTGCTCCGCAATCGGTGAAAACCGTTATTCCGTTCAGCCAGCTTGTAGATATGGAAGGGATTACAGATAGTTGCGGATGCGACACAAAATCCGACGTGGCGTTTCTTGAGATTAAGCCCCGCACCTCGGAAGGAGATATAAAATGTCTCGCACTGACCGCAAAGCTTTTACTTTCCTGCGAGGCGTTCTGTGATAATGAGATCTCGGTTGTTTTAGACGCGTTTTCACGCAAATATGAAGCAAATATGAGCTTTGAAAAAATATCCTTTGAGAGTATCGGCGACAATGTCAGCGAAACCTTCCATTGCAAGAAAAATATTGAGCTTGACGAGGCGGTAAGCGCCGTTTCTGATTTGTGGTGCGATATGCAGTCGGTGAACACAAAATTTGAAAACGGCAATATGATAATCAGCGGCACCATTGTCGCCTGTCTTTTAACCTGCAATGAGAGCGGTTCGGCTTCATATTTTGAAAAGCCTATTGATTTTGAGTATAAATATGCTCTTAAGCAGTGTATTGATAATCTGCGCTGCTCCCCTGAAATCGATATTGCCTCCTGCGGATATACAATAACCGCGTCAAATACCGTTGAGTTGAGAATAGACCTCGGAATTAACGCGGCGGTTTACGAATGCCGTACCTTACCTCTTATTACAGATATTAAAATCGACGAATCCAAGCCGCGCGCCCGCACCTCAAAATGCGCTATGACAATATATTTCACAGCGGAAAAGGAATGTGTTTGGGATATCGCAAAGCATTATAATGCAAGCGTTGACGAGATTATGAAAATAAACGACTTAAATGATGAGTGTTTGCCCGAAAACAAAATGATTTTAATTCCCGCAGTATAAAATTACTCCCCGTTCCGAAAGGAGCGGGGAGTAAAAATTTATCTTTCAAAAATATTTCCGCCCTTACAGTCAATGCCGACAATAAGCGGAAAATTGTTAAACTCAAGCCGCTTTACCGATTCGCAGCCGAGGTCGTCAAAGGCTATAACCTCGCATTTTGTGATGCTGAGCGCTGCCAAAGCACCCGCGCCGCCTATGGCGCAAAGATATACCGATTGGTTTCTTTTTATCGCCTCGCATACCTCCTTGCTTCTTTCTCCCTTGCCGATAGTGGCGGCAATGCCTAAATCCAAAAGCCGCGGAGTATAAGGATCCATTCTCTTTGAAGTAGTAGGTCCGCAGCTGCCGATAGCCGCGTTTTCGGGCGTTGGGGTAGGTCCGGCGTAATATATAACCGCTCCGTTTAAATCATAGGGTAGAGGCTTGCCTTGCTCAAGAAGTTCAAAAATGCGCTTGTGAGCCGCGTCACGCGAGGTATAAACAGTTCCCGACAAAACAACTCGGTCACCCGCGTTTAAGAGGGGACAGAGCTCCTTTAAATCGTTTGCGTTAACATTATATTCTTTCATTTTGTAAGCGTCCTGTAAACCTCGTCAAATTTGTTTTTACAATCCGCGTCCGCGGCAATATTAGCGGAGATTGTCTCTCGCGTCTCGTTAAGCGAGGAAATAAGTTCGTCAACCTCGCGTAAAAACTCGTTCGAGGTCTGCATAACGGTCTTTTTAAGGGCATCAAGCGAGCCGTGCGCGTCATTTATCGCCGAAAGATTTTTTTCAACCTCTTTATTTGCAAGGCGGGCATTTTTTTCGGAATTTTCCATAATCGCCTG
This sequence comes from uncultured Oscillospiraceae bacterium, assembly GCA_902496265.1. Lineage (GTDB taxonomy): Bacteria > Bacillota > Clostridia > Oscillospirales > Acutalibacteraceae > UBA737. The sequence continues at coordinate 325 of CABVAD010000027.1, read as the reverse complement.
AGCGTTAGCCTGCGCCACAAGATAAAGCTTGCCGATATTTTCGGAAAGCCGCTCAATTTCTTCATATTTCTCGCTGAAATCCGCAAGCTTTTTTGCAATAAGCTCCTTCTCACTGTTAAGCTTACGGTAATTTTCGTTAGACAAATCAAGATCGCGGGAAAGCTCTTCAACCTGCTCGGATAATTCCTTTTCCTTTTTTGCAAAGCTTTTTTGCGAACGTTCAATGTATTCCATTACATCATTGCAGTTAAAGCCGAAAAGACTTTTTTTAAATCCTACCGCCATTTTACATTCCTCCGTTTTATTAATCCATTATAACAACTTT
>CABVAD010000026.1 GCA_902496265.1 uncultured Oscillospiraceae bacterium | reverse complement strand
AATAACTCCATATGCGGAGGTCACATTATGATATATTTGCCAAAAGCATTTGAACGCTATCTTTCAGCCCTGCGGCTCTACGTTCAGATGTCGGTTTTAAAGGGCGGCAACGACGCTAAACATTTGGCTCAGCTTAAAAGAATAAGCCTCGCCGAGGCGTTTTATTTTAAGCAAGAACGCTCGCCCGTAGATATAATAAAGCTTTCAAACTCGCTGCTCGGCGCGGCGGTTATCATTCTTATGCAAAGAGGTATCAGGCTTTCGGCGTTTTTTTCGGGCGGCGGAGTATATCTTATAAATCGGCGGCTTTTTTCCGCCCTTTTGTCGGAGCTTATCTCGCTTAGCGGTGACGGCTGTAAAATCATATTAAACGCGGGGCAAAAAAATTTGATAATAAAAGCCGCGGGAGTATGCTTTTCAAAGACTCTGCCGCGGCTTGTTAAGGCTATGAACGGATTTCTTCTTGTTGAGAGGGTAAAAAACAGCCTGCTGATTGTTATACCAAGCGAAAAAACCCGCCTTCCCTCACAAATAATTGAAAACGAGTGGTGCTATATATTAGACCGCTTTTCACCCGTCAATATCTGGCTTTTAAACGTAAGGAACGACCCGCCTTAAGAGGACTTAAACTTAGCTGTAAGCGCCTCGGCGGCTTTTAAGCCGTCCGCCGCCGCGGACATTATCCCGCCCGCGTAGCCCGCGCCCTCGCCGCAGGGGTAAATCCCTTTATGGGAAAGGCTTTGTCCGTCCTCGCCCCTTAATATCCTTACCGGGGACGAGCTTCTCGTTTCGGGCGCGGTAAGCACCGCCGAGCCGTCGGCGAAGCCCCTTATTTTTTTATCGAAAAGCAAAATTCCCTCTTTAAGGCTGTCGCATATGAAGGCGGGGAATATTGTTTCAAAATCGGCGTATGCAAAGCTTGGCTTTACCGTGGGCTTTACCTTAGTGATTTTAAAAGGTTTGCCGAAAACAAAGCTCCCTACCGTGCTTACGGGTACCGCTCCGCCCGCCGCGGCTAAAGCCGCCTGTTCGGTTTTTCTCTGCAAAGCACAGCCCTCCAAAACATCGTCACCCTTTAAATCCTCGGGGTCAACGCTTACAAGCAGGGCGCTGTTGGCGTTTGCGCCGTCCCTTTTGCTTCTGCTCATACCGTTTACCGCAATACCGCCTGACTCGCTCGAGGCGTTAATCACCTCGCCGCCCGGGCACATACAAAAGGTGTATACTCCCCTGCCGTTTTGAAGGTGCGCCGCAAGCTTATAGTCGGCGGCAGAAAGGGCGGGGTGAAGGGCAAAATCGCCGTACAGAGCCTTATTAATATCGCTTTGAAGATGCTCTATTCTAACCCCCATAGAAAAGGGTTTTCTTATCATATCAACGCCCTTTTCTTTAAGCATTGAAAAGGTGTCCCGTGCGGAATGACCCGTGGCTAAAATAAGCCGTTCGCAAGGGATTTCCTCATTGGCGGCGATCGCCGCGGCAAGCCTTCCGTCCTTAAAGCGCAAATTATCAAGCCGAGTATCAAAACGCACCTCGCCGCCTAAAGAAATTATCTCTTTTCTTATGCTTTTTACCACATTTACAAGTATATCCGTTCCGATATGGGGCTTAGCGTCGGTCAAAATGCTTTTCGGCGCGCCGTGCTTGTAAAACTCCTCTAAAACCGCGCGGCAGCGAAAATCCTTGATTCCCGTGTTTAATTTTCCGTCCGAAAAGGTGCCCGCGCCGCCCTCGCCGAACTGAACATTCGATTCGGTGTTAAGCTCTCCGCCTGCAAAAAAGCGGTTTACATCGGCGGTTCTCGAATCCACGTCCCGCCCGCGTTCAAGCACTAACGGTCTTAGCCCCGCGCGGGCGAGATATAACGCCGCAAACATTCCCGCAGGTCCAAAGCCGACTATAACAGGGCGGCTTTCGGATTTTTTAGCGGCGGTTTGCCATACATATTCCCGCGGTGAGTAAATTTGAGCGTTTTTCGCTCTTTTTAAGACCGAGCTTTCATTTATGTTTAATTCCGCAAGCAGAGAACAGCAAAAATGCAGGTCGCTTTTCTTTCTTGCGTCAACCGACTTTCTGTAAAGTCTTGCCGACTTAACCGCGGAGGTATCAATTTTAAGCGCCCGCGCCGCATACGACTTCAAATCGGAAAAATCGGTATCAAGTGAAAGATTCACATTATTAATAAGCAGCATTTTTCACCCTCCAGCGAATTTAGACATTAGATATTAGAGAACGGACGGGCAATGCCCGCCCCGACATTGGTTAAACGGGCTTTTCGTAGGGGCGACCATTGGTCGTCCGTTTTTCCCCCCCTATTAAATCGGTGGACAATAAGATTTATCCGTTCCGATTATTTCATTTCTCCCGCTATCGCCTCGGCGGCACAGAGTGCGCTTGACCACGCCCATTGGAGGTTAAAGCCGCCGCAGTCGCCGTCAATATCCAAAATTTCACCTATCGCGTAAAGTCCCTTATACTCGCGGCTCATCATAGTTTCAGGGTTGAACTGCTCGGTATCAAGCCCGCCCGAGGTTACCTGCGAATTAATAAAGCCCGTGTTTCCCGTGACCGCTAAGCTGAAATCCTTGATAAGCGCCGCCATTCTTTGCGGAGCGTTTTTATCAAGCGAGAAAACAGGCGTGTTAAGCTTATAGCCCGCGGCCTTAATTATAACCTGACCAAGCCGTTTATTCATCATTCCCGTGAAAAATTCGTCAATGCTTCTGCCGCCGAGCATAGCTATTCGCTCGCAAAGTTCATTTGTTAAGGCTTGAAGGCTTTTGTCCGGCATAAGGTCAAGGGAAATTACGGGGCTTTGAGCTAAAGCCGCCGCGCCCGAAACCTGAAGAACAGGAGGTCCCGACAGCCCGTAATCGCAGAAAAGCACCTCGCCGTATTCCTGCCGTAAAAGTCTGCCGCCTGATTTAAGACTTACCGTAGCATTAACCTTAATTCCCTTAAGCTGGCGCACGGTTTCGGGCGGGGTTTTAAGCTGAACAATAGCGGGGTAGGTCTTTTCCGTTTTAAAGCCCGCCTTTTTTAAGAGGGCGAGCATCTGCCCGTCGCTGCCGAGTCTCTCCCCGCCCGAGAGAAGTCCCGCGGCGATTATCACATTTTTACTCAAAAAGCTCATATTGCCCGCTATAACCTTAAAAAGTCCGCCTGAAAGCTGAATATTGGTAACCCTCGTTTCGGTGCAGACAATTACGCCCGCCTCCTCGGCGGCAAAGCGCAGACAGTCCACAACCGACGCCGCCTGTAAAGAGGCGGGATATCCCTTGTCACCCTCAAAGACAAAATCCACGCCTATGCCGTGAAAAAACTTTTCGGTTTTTTCCCCGCCAAAGCGCGCAAGAGCGCACACGGCAAAATCCGTGTTTTTGCCGTGGTAACGCTCCTTTACTATATTTTTATTAGTTATGTTACAGCGTCCGTTGCCCGTCGCCGCAAGCTTTTTGCCGACCCTCGGCAAGGCTTCAAGCAGTCTGACTGTCAGCGCGGGATTTTTTTGTTTGACGGCTACCGCCGCGCAAAGTCCCGCCGCGCCGCCGCCGATTATTATTACGTCGTTTTTCATATGTTAATGCCGTTCGTCAAAATTTGAATAGGTTTCGCAAAACCGCGCCTGAAAAGAGGGCGGCTCGTTCCCCGCGTAAAGGTGGGAAATATCGCCAAAGCCGCAACAGCGGAAATAAGCAAACCCCTGCTCGCGCTCCTCGGTGATAAGGGTTGTAACCGAGGAGGTAAGCGCGACAAAGCCGTGCCACAGCTGGACGGGCGAAATATTGAGAATATGCGACAGCAGTACGCACTCAACCCCGAAATGGCAGAAAAGCGCTACGGTATCTCTGCTTTCCTTTTCTACACGGTAAATATTCCCCTCGCGGACATAGCCGTATTTTTTAAGCAGTCGGTCTATTCCGCTTACCGCCGCGGCGTATTTTTCCTTAACATTACCGCTTGACATAAGAGGGGTGTTAAGCCATTTATCCTTATCAAAACAGTCGGGCTCTTTAGTCCAGTATTCAGGCATTAAATCCCACGGTATTCTTTTTTCGCCCGTTTTCGGGTCGATAATATACCCCGTAAACTCCTCTAACCACGGACAGATTTCCGCCTCTTTTCCAAAAGAGGCTAAGGTCGGCTCGGCTGTCGCTCTTGCCCTTCCCAAGGGCGAACAGTAAAAGTCTTTTATGTCTTGCTTTAAGAGCCTCTTTTTTAAAAGCTCCGCCTCTATACGTCCCTTCTCGGTAAGAGAATCAACCGTATAATCGGGGTCGCCGTGACGGATTATTAAAAGCTTCATTTTTACGTCACCTTAATTTAAGGAATTTTTCAGTCAATAAGCGCAAGTATAGCGGGTTTCGGTCGCGCTCCCGTTTCAATTCGTACAAGCTTGCCGTTTTTAAATACAGCGAGGGTCGGTATCGAGGAAACAGAAAAACGCTCCGCAAGGCTCGGCGCCTCGTCAACATTTACCTTGCAGACCTTAATATCCTGCCTTTCCTCGGCTATCTCGTCGATTATCGGAGAAACCATTTTGCACGGACCGCACCAAACCGCAAAAAAGTCCACCAAAACGGGCTTGTCCGAGTTCAAAACCTCCGCTTCAAAATTTGCTTCGTTTAAGTTTATAACTGACATAATTACACTATCCTTTCTGCTTTATTATCCGAAGAAAACAGATAAAAATACAGCTTAGTCGGTAATGAAAAACATTACCGACTAAAAAATTTACTGCTCTTCTTGTGCAATCTCAATATCCGCGACGTTTACATTAACCTGCGTTACCGCGTTGCCTGTCATAGTCTGAATTTTATCCTTTATGTTGCTCTGTACCTTTTCGGCGACGTCTCTTGCCTTGGCGTTCTGCTTTAAGCAAATATAAACGCTGATTTCGATAGCTCCGTTAATGCTTTCAACCTTAACTCCCTTAAAAGCGTTTTTGGTCTTAACGATTCCTTTTAAATCAATAGCCTTTTTTGAAAGACCCGCCACGCCTTCAACCTCTTTTGCGGCAATCTCCGCCATTTTTTCGAGCACCTCTGTATTTACGGACAGCTCGGTTTTGTTATCTTCCATGGATATACCTCCGTTTTTCAACATACTTTAAGCTTATTATACCACATTTTTCAAATAACACAACAGTTTTATTTAACAGGTACGATTTTAATATTAGAAAGCGGAATATTGGTTTCCGAGGTGATTATGTCCTGAATTTGCAGTGTTTGCGCCGAGGTCAGTCCCTCGGACTTTACTACAACGCTTATTCCCGTATCGCTGATAACGGCGAGGGATTTTTCAAATCCCTTTGCCTTAAGGAGCGCTTCTATATTGCTTTCGCTTTCCATCCGTCCCGCTATTTCCTCACTTTTTGCAACCGCGGACTTTTTATCCTCATCGTTAAGCTTATCGCTTTTAAGGGTTTCCTTGATTAACTCCTGTGCCTCTTTGCGTGCTTTTTCACGCTCTTTTTTTGTCTCGGCAAAATAGTCTCCGTCCTTAGCTTCCGCCTTAGCCGAGGTCTGCACCGCCCCGCCTGACGAGCTTGTGTTATTCACATACGACGCTTCGCCTAAATACTTTCCCGACGACGGCGTATATTTCATATTAAGCCATATCGCCGCCGCCAAGGCTAATACCATCGCCGTTACGGCTATCTGACTTTTTCCGAATACCTTACCTTTTTTCATTGGATTTTTCCTCCTGCTATGTATACTCTTTTTGATGTTATGTTAAGCGCCGCGGTAACGGCGTTTTGAATTTTCTCGTTTATCTGCTCGTCGTCCCCTCCCTCGCACACAATCGCCACGCCGCGCACCTCGGGCATTTCGGCGGTCACAAGCAGAGCCTGCTCGCCGCCGTCGGCGGTCTTGACGGTTATGTAGGTCTGCTTCAACTCACTGCTGGTGCTTTTTGAGTTGCTTTCGGTTTTATCCGCCGAAACGCCCTCCTTAATGTCGGCATAGGAATATTTTATGCCGCTTTCAAGGGTAATTACCACCTTTACGCTTTTACTGCCCGTAATGCTTTTCACGATTTCCCCGATGCTGTCTTCAAGCTGAACGCGGTATTCCTCTGCGGTTATGCTGTCGTCGGACGGCACCTTATTTTCCGAACTTTTCCCGCCGCCTATAAAGGAAGAAAGACAGATAAGGGCTATTCCGATAAGTCCTGCCGCAACAAGCACCTTCGGATTTTTGATTTTTTCGGTCAGCCTATTTATCACATCGTTCATTTACAATTTCTACCTCTGTATTTTCCGCCGCGCCGCCCAGCGCCGCGCGTATTCTCTCCTTGTCACAGTCCGAATAAATTATTACTTTACTAATTACTATGCTGCCGTCCTCGGTTTTATCCGTACAAACAGTAATTTCGGTAAAATTTATTTCGGAGGCTCTAAGCGCCTGCCCGTAAACATATCTTGCCGACGCGGCTTTCAGCGCCTCGTCCGAGACTGCCGCCGAGGCTTCAAAGCTTATATCGGTATTTATCCCGCCCTTTAAGAGTCCCGCCGCCGAGATGACCGTCACAAGAAAAACAAGACTTAACACATACTTTACGGGCTTTCCCAGATTGCCGTCCGGACATATAAGGTGTACCGCTCCTATAAAAACACAGGCGGCGCAAAGGGAGGTTAAAAATGAGGTTAAACCGCTCACGACGCACGCACCCCCGTAACCACGGCGGCGAGAGAAATTATAAACATCGCCCCGACAAGAAGTATAATTCCTATTAAAACCGACATCATTGAGTCCACCGCCCTTAACAGCCCCGCAATTCCGCCTAAAGAGAAAAGCTCCGACACCGCCGAGGAAATCAGCAGTACCGCCCGCCAGATAAGCAGTTCGATTACAAGCGGCAACAGGGTTACCGCGCAGGCGAGCGCGCCGTAAATCCCGACAGAGGATTTTAAAAGCCCCATAGAGGCGGTGACGGTGTTTATCGCCTCGGACAGTACTCCTCCCGCAACGGGGACTGACGAGCCTATAATAAACTTCGCGGTTTTTGAGGCTAAGGTATCCGCCGAGGCGTTTACCGCGGTCTGAATACCTAAAATTCCTACAAACACGGCGGAGATAAAAGCCATTATCCAAAAGGCAAGCTTTTTAACCGTTTCGGCTATTCCCGACTTTTTTATGGCGGGGGATACCGCGCCGCTTACAGCTATTGCCAGATATCCTCCCATTAAGGGAACTACCGCAAAGCTTGAAATATAGGTTACACCCTCCGCCGCCGCAAGCAGTAAGGCGCTCATAGACGCGGCGGTTACAGCCGCGCCCGATGCGGCGACGATAACCGCGAAAACAGGGATAAAGGAAAGCATAAACACCCCCGTGCCCCGAAGGGCGTTTACCGAAGCGTTTATTACGGAGGAAACGGGAACAGCTGTCACCGCGGCGGCGGCCGCCGCCGCAGCATACACAGCCGCATTCATTGCACTGCTCTTAATTTCAACACAGCCAAGCCCCGCTGATATAAGTATTATAGCGATTATTCCCGCTCCCGCCTTAAGCGGTGCCTTTGCGCCCGATGCGATAAAGTTGAATATATGCTTAAACACGCTTTCGGCGGAGAGCGAGTTTACCCAGTTATAATCGGAGGGGTCTATGCCGTTGTCTTCAAAATATTCCCTTGTCTTATCGGGCAGATTGTCCTCTATTTCCTGTGCGCCGCTGTTTTTGTACTGCTCGGCGTAAAATTCCTCGGGAGAACCGCTTTCCTCTGCCGCGGCGTATAAAGGCAACACCAATGACAAAAGACTGCACAGAATTAAAATCCTTAATATTCTTACTGCTTTCATAATTTTCTCCGTAATTTTGCTTCTATTTCAAAAAGCCCAAAGCAGTCTCTAAAACCGCCGATATAAGTGGGACGGACAGAATAAATATCGCGCACTTTCCGGCAAGCTCCGCCTTTGCGGCTAAGGAAGCCTGCCCGCTGTCTCGGCAGGTATCGGCAATAAAGCCCGTCACATATCCGATTCCGAGCGCCTTCAGGGCTACCGCGAAATATTCGGTTTTAACCCCGCAGCTTAAAAGCCTTGCTTTTATGTATTCTATAGGCTCAAAAACGCCCTTTAAAATGTAAAGTATAACAACCGCACCGCCCGCCAGCGCCACCATAAGGGCGTATTCGCCCTTTTGCTGTTTTAAAACAATTGCCAGAACGGCAGAAATAAGACAGATTGCAAGTATTTTAAATATTTCCATTGTTTACAGCCCGAAGATGCTTTTAACCGTTGTGAAAAGGTCGGCAATCGCGTTTACAATCATTAAGAGCACCACCACAAGCCCCGCTAAGGTGGTAAGCATTGCCTGATCCTCCCTGCCCGAACGGACAAGCACAAGATTAAGCACCGTAACTATTATCCCAATCGCCGCTATTCTGAAAATAAAATCGACGTCCATTTATTTCACCTACAAAAAGAATATACATATAAAAATTCCGCACAGAACACCGAGCGTACTGTAAAGCCTGCACAGCTCGCCGCATTTTTGCTCCGCCTCGCCGCATTTTTTCTCGGTAATCGACATATAAAGTCCTATGCGCTCGCACTCCGACTCCGAGTCTGTCATACCGAGGTCGCGGAAAAACTCCTCTAAAAACGCGGCGTCCGCCGTCTCTAAATACATAGTATTAATTACGGCTTTGCCGCCCGAAAGGCTTACGGTATCCTCGCCGAAGCAAAGCGCTACCAGCCGCTCTGTTTCTCCCATACCCATTCGTATGCGCTCCCTTAAATCGGACATTGAACGGTATATTCCGCAAAGCTTTTTATGCCTTTTTTTAAGGGCAAAGGCTTTCAGAAAGCCCGCGAGGGAAGAGGCGCAAAAAATTGTTATAAGTCCTACGCACTTAAACAGCCAAGCCACGGCAAAGCTCCTTTACTGTGATAAGCCTTATAGTTCCTCCGTGAACAGCGGGCAGTAAGGCGACCTTGGACACCGCGCCGCTCTCAATCAGTGCCGAAGTGACGTTTCTCCGCATTAAATCCTCCGCACAGCCAATATGCGCGGTAGTTATTACCGAGACCCCCGCGCAAAAGCTTTCGCTTACTCTTTTAAGCTCCTCTTTTGTGCCGATTTCGTCAAAGGCGACTATATCGGGGAACATTGTCCTCACAGCCATTTCTATGCCCGCCGCCTTGTCCGCCGTTAAAAGCACATCGCTGTCAGGGCCTAAATCGTTGCCCGCTTTTCCGCCTATGCCGCCCGAGATTTCACCGCGGCTGTCGATTACCGCAACGCGGTAGTTTCGTCCGCAAAGCCCGCTTGAGAGCTGTCTTACAAGGTCGCGGAGCACTGTGGTTTTACCGCTCCCCGGAGGCCCTGCTATAAGCAGTCCGCCGCCGTCATATTCCCTTGCGACATCGTTTGCCGCGCCTATTATTTCCCGCGCAATTCGGATATTAATTGAGGTTATATCGTGCATAATTCCTCCCTCTGAGAGAGTTCCGCACACCCCCGCGCGGTGACCGTTTTCCATCATAATAAATCCGTTTTTAAGCTCCCTTTCGTGGGCGTAAACCGAGCTTTTACAGAGAAGCCTGAAGCTTAATTCAAGGTCGTCCTTTTCCGCCCTTAAAAGGTCGCGGGTGATTATAAAGGAGGTTTGTCCGCTTTCCCTTATAAACACCGTCTCTCCCCCTACCGTAAGCGCCACGGGCAAGCCCGCTCTCAGTCTTATTTCCTCCGCGCTCCCCTTAACGGTCACGGGAAGTCCGCGAAGCACCTCCCTTATTCTCGGTGCAACGCCGTAAAGTACGCTTTCAAATCTTTCTGTTTTATCCAAAGTCTGTCACCTCACACTAAATACTATGATGAGGTTGTCCGCGGTAGAACATCTAAAAAAATTAAATTT
>CABVAD010000025.1 GCA_902496265.1 uncultured Oscillospiraceae bacterium | reverse complement strand
GGTATGTAATATAATAATAAGTATACTTTTCTGGGCTTCCGCCGTATTATGTATTATATCGGGAGCGATTTATCTTAAGGACAGCAGGGAGTATATCGATCCGTCGAAATAGGGGGTATTTATTTGTTTGACAGACTTCGCGAGGACGTAAACGCGGTAAGGGACAGAGACCCAGCCGCGCGGAGCTTTTTGGAGGTTTTACTGCTTTATCCGGGGGTTAAGGCGATAAGAATGTACCGTAGAGCGCACTTTTATTACGAGCACGGCTGGCTTTTCTTGGCGCGCTATGTTTCGCAAAGGGCGGCAAGAAAAACGGGGATTGAAATTCACCCCGGTGCAAAAATCGGCAGACGGCTTGTAATAGACCACGGAACGGGCATAGTAATAGGCGAGACCGCTGAGATAGGCGACGACGTGCTTATTTATCAGGGTGTTACCTTGGGCGGAACGGGTAAGGACACAGGCAAGCGCCACCCGACCGTAGGCAACAATGTGATGATAAGCGCGGGCGCAAAGGTTTTAGGACCCTTTAAAATAGGGGACAATTCCCGCGTTGCGGCGGGGGCGGTAGTGCTTGAGGAAGTGCCGCCCAACTGTACTGTCGTAGGCGTACCCGCAAGGGTTGTAAAGCAGGACGGCAAAAAGGTGGGCTGTGCACAGAGCCTTGACCAGATTCACATTCCCGACCCTGTAAAGCAGAAGATGGAATGTCTTGAAAAAAGGATTAAAGAGCTTGAAAAACAGGTTTGCGGCATAGAAGGAGAAGACCAAGATGAGGATATTTAACACACTTACAAGACAAAAGGACGAATTTAAGCCGATTACCGAGGGCGAGGTTAAGATTTACGCCTGCGGACCGACGGTTTATAACTATATTCATATCGGAAATGCGCGTCCGCTTTGCGTTTTTGACACCTTGCGCCGCTATTTTGAGTGGCGCGGCTACAAGGTCAATTTCGTTCAGAATTTTACCGATATTGACGATAAGCTTATTAAAAGGGCAAACGAGGAAAGCACCACCGTGCCCGATGTTGCCGAGCGTTATATAAAGGAATTCTGGACAGACGCAAACGGGCTTAATGTAAAAAAGGCAACGGTTAATCCCCGCGCCACCGAGAATATCGAGCAGATACAGAATATCATTTCCTCGCTTATGGAAAAGGGCTACGCCTATGAGTCGGGCGGGGACGTGTACTACCGCGCGACCAAGTTCAAGGGCTACGGCAAGCTTTCCCATCAGCCGCTTGAAGATTTAGAGGCGGGTGCGAGGATAGATGTCACCGAAATTAAGGAAGACCCGATGGATTTCTGCCTTTGGAAGGGCGCAAAGCCCGGCGAGCCTTACTGGGATTCACCTTGGGGCAAGGGCAGACCCGGCTGGCACATTGAATGTTCGGCGATGGCGTGCCGCTATTTAGGCAAAACAATAGACATTCACTGCGGCGGTCTTGACCTTATCTTCCCGCATCACGAAAATGAAATTGCCCAGAGCGAGGCGGCAAACGGCTGTGATTTCGCCCATTACTGGATGCACAACGGCTTTATCAATGTTGATAATCATAAAATGTCAAAGTCACTTAATAACTTCTTTACCGTCCGCGACGTGGCGGAGAAATTCGGCTATGAGCCGATTCGTTATATGATGGTCTCAAGCCATTACAGAAGCCCGATTAATTATTCGGTAGAGGTAATAGAGCAGGCGAAAAACTCACTCGAAAGACTTTACACCTGCCGCGACAATATCGATTTTGCCCTTAAAAACGCGGCGGAGGGCGGCGAGGTTCCCGCCTTTGTCGGGCAGAGAAAAGAAGAATTTATCACGGCAATGGAGGACGACCTTAACACAGCCGACGCATTGGCGGCGGTATTCAGCCTTGTGCGGGATATTAATACGGCAATCGCAAACGGCGCGGGCAAGACTGCGTTAGAGGCTTTTGCCGATATGTTCGACCAATTAACGGGCGTTTTAGGTCTTGTTTACAACCGTAAAGAAGAAACGCTCGACAGCGAGATAGAGGAGCTTATCGAAAAGCGCACCGCCGCCCGAAAGGCAAAGGACTTTAAGACCGCCGACGAAATCCGCGATAAGCTAAAGGAAATGGGAATTATATTAGAGGACACCCCGCAGGGCGTAAAATGGACGAGAAGCTGATTAAAAAAGAGCCGTTAGGCGGCGGGTTTTTCGTTTACGTTTCGCCGCACCACACCTTCGGGACCGACGCGGTGCTGCTTGCAGACTTCGCTTCGGCGCGAAAAAAGGATGCTCTTGTCGATTTAGGCACGGGGTGCGGCATTATCCCGCTTATATGCTTAAGGGACGGGAACCTGAAAACCGCCGTTGGGGTGGATATTTCCCCCGAGGCGGCGGCGCTTGCAGAGCGGACAAGCCGTGAGCTTAAAACCGATAATTTCACTGTTTTAAACAGCGATTTAAAGGAGCTTAAGGGGAAGATAGATTTTGGCTGTCACACCCTTGTCACCTGTAACCCGCCCTACAAAGCCCCGAACGGCGGGCTTAAAAACCCCGACGGCGTAAAGGCGGCGGCTCGGCACGAGGTTGACTGTACCCTGCGCGATATAATTTCGGTTTCGGCAAAGCTTTTGCAGACAAGCGGCAGACTTTGTATCTGCCACAGACCCGAAAGGCTTGCGGAGCTAATGGACTTAATGCGGAAATACAAATTAGAGCCTAAAAGGCTTCGCCTTGTAGTTCAGCGGCAGGGAGAAGAGCCGTGGCTTGTGCTTATAGAGGGCAAAAAGTGCGCGAACACGGGGCTTCGCATTTCTCCGACCATTTACGTTGAGGAAAAGGGCGGCTTTTCGCCCGAAATGATAAGAATTTACGGTGCTTACAAGGAGGCGTACATTTAATGAGCGGAAAGCTTTATATTGTCGGTACGCCTATAGGTAATTTGGAGGATATGAGCCCCCGCGCCGTGCGGATTTTAGGCGAAGCTGACTTTATCGCCGCAGAGGATACGCGGGTGACGGTAAAGCTGTTAAATCATTTTGATATTAAAAAGGAAATGCTCTCCTATTATGAGCATAATAAAAATTCCAAGGGAAATCTTATTATAGAGCGTATTTTAAAGGGCGAAAGCTGTGCACTTGTGTCCGACGCGGGAATGCCCGCCATCTCCGACCCCGGCGAGGACTTGGTAAGAGCCGCGCACGGGGCAGGAATCACGGTCGAGTCCGTACCGGGGCCCAGCGCCCTTGTAACCGCCCTTGCAATTTCGGGAATGGAGAGCGGCAGGTTCTGCTTTGAGGGCTTTTTGTCGGTCAACAAAATAAGCCGCAAAAATCACTTGGACGAGCTTCGTAACGAAAAGCGTACAATGATTTTTTACGAAGCGCCGCACAAGCTTAACGCCACTCTTAAGGATATGCTGAATGTATTCGGCGACAGGAAAATTTCACTTGTAAGAGAGCTTACAAAAATTCACGAAACGGTTTTTAACACCACCCTTTCGGGCGCGGCGGAGTATTACGCCGACAACCCGCCCAAGGGCGAGTTTGTTTTGATAATTGAGGGAAAAAAAGAGGAAGAGGGCGAGAGCTACACGCTCGAAGACGCGGTTGCCCTCGCAAAAAGACTGACGGACGGGGGGAAGTCCGCGTCACTCGCCGCAAAGGAAGCGGCGTCTCTTTCGGGAATTAAAAAGGGAGATATTTACAGGGAACTTATAAAGCGGTGAATTTTAAAGAACAGGTGTGGGTATGGAAAACAATAACGATTTATTTGAGTTTTTAGGGGACGATATTTACTCCTCTTCATCTTCTGTTGAAGAGAATTTCGAGGATATTGTAAGCGACTCCGGATTTAAGGGCAGGCACTTTGCCAAGAAGAAAAGGGGAAACCGCTTTACAAAATGGTGGAGCCGCCGCCAAAAATGGCAAAAGGCGGTTATGATAAGCGCCGTATCCCTTGTTACCGCTCTGGCGGTGACCGTCGGAGTGCTTTTAAAGGTGTTTGATTACAATTATAATAATATAACGGGAAATCCCGAGGATTTGGGCTTTGAAAGCGTTATCGACAAGAAGATAACAAACGTCGCCCTGTTCGGAATTGACTCGCGCAAGGTCGATTCATTCAAGGGACTTTCGGACAGTATAATGATACTGAGTCTTAACAACGAGACTAAAAAGGTAAAGGTTATCTCGGTAATGCGCGACAGCTTAGTTCCAATAACCTACAACGGCAAAACCACCTATGCAAAGATAAACAGTGCCTATTCAAAGGGCGGTCCCGAGCTTGCAATTAAAACCCTCAACACAATATTCGAGCTTGATATTTCGGAATACGCGACGGTCAATTTCTACGGTATGGCGGATATAATAGACGCCGTAGGCGGAATTGACGTCACCCTTGCCGAGGGCGAGCTTGATGTTTACGGCTATGAATACGGCAGACAGGTCAACTGGGGAATAAACGGTATGATTGGGGAGCAATGCGGTTATATGGGGCTTGATCCTTCAAAATATTATATCAGAAAAGCGGGCTTTCAGCACCTCAACGGCGTTCAGGCGGTGGCGTATGCGAGAATAAGGCACGCCGCGAATATTGAGGGAACGAATGATGACTTTGGCAGAACCGACCGCCAGCGCTATGTTATGGAACAGCTTTTCAACAAGGCGGTTACTTTAAGCAAAACACAGTATGTAAAGCTTGCAAAGGCTCTTATTCCGTGCAGCGAAACTTCGCTGTCCTATTCCCAGATTATGAGCCTTGCGGTTAATATTCTGCTCTCTTCCCCCACCTTTGAGCAGACCCGCGTTCCGCTTACCGAATATCAGATGGGCTCAAAGAGTATCAGCGGCGTCGGCTCCTGCATTTATTACGACCTGAATTACGCGGGTAAAATAATAAAAGCCTTTATTTATGACGATATAACCCCCGAGGAATATATGGAGACAAACGGTATAGAGAAAAATGACTGGTACGCTGACAGGTATTCCTCGTCAAGCAAGCCGTCCTCAAGCAAAGCTCCGTCCTCCTCCTCTTCTTCATCAAAGGTAAGCTCATCAAGCGGCAGTTCGCATACATCGTCCACCGACAGCACGGTATCTGAGAACGAAAGCTCCGATAATACAAGCACCTCACTTCCGTCAAGCTCTACGGATTCTTCCGAGTCAGCGCCGTCCGACAGCTCTTCACCGTCCGGCAGTACAGAGTCTCCCGTAACGCCCGAGCCGCCCGAAAGCTCCTCTGAAGCCGATACCCCGCCCGCCGAAGCGTAATAACGGTCTTAAAGGAGAAGAAGCTTATGCCCGAAAATTTATATCAGGCTGTTTGGATTTTCCTTGTTTACGCCTTTTTAGGCTGGTGCGCCGAGGTGGCGTTCGCGGCGGTGCATAAGGGAAAATTCGTAAACCGCGGCTTTTTAAACGGCCCTGTCTGCCCTATTTACGGAGTGGGTATGATTGTTGTCGTAACCCTTTTATGGGGGCTTAGGTCTAATCTCATTTTGCTGTTTTTAGGCTCCGCGGGACTTACGACCGCCCTCGAATACGCGACAGGCTGGATACTGGAAAAATTCTTTCACGACAAATGGTGGGATTATTCCGACAAGCCCTTTAACGTAAAGGGCTACATATGTCTTGAATTTACAATACTCTGGGGGTTGGCGGCGGCGTTTGTCGTAGGCGCCGTACACCCGTTTGTATTTATGCTTATTAAAAAAACTCCCTTTGCATTGGGGATAACCCTTATGGCGGTCTGCCTTGCGCTTTTTGCCGCCGACCTTGTAATTACCGTTACCGCACTTGCAAGACTGCCTAAAAAGCTGAACGCAATGCTTGAAGCCGAAAGGGCGCTTAAGGCGATTTCGGATAAAATCGGCGAAAACATAAGTGATACCGCGATTGCCGCAAAGGAAAAGGGCGGCGAGCTTGTGGAGGAAAGCAAGCCCCGTCTTGAGGAGTTAAAGGCGGAGTATGAGAAAAAGGCGGCGGAGTATAAGCGTCAGTTTGAAAGCCGCGGATTTGTTCATAAGCGTATTTTCAAAGCCTTCCCGAACCTTAAGAGCGGACGCTATAAGGCTGTTTTTGAACGCTTCGCGGATAAAAAGGAGAAGCTGAAGAATGAAAAAGACGGCGTGTGAAAGCTGTGCTAACTATGTATATGATGAGGAAAGCGACTGTATGTACTGCGAGGTAAGTTTAGACGAGGACGAAATGCAGAAATTTCTTTCGTCACAGACCTATAACTGCCCGTACTTCGATTTGTACGACGAATACGGCATTGTAAGAAAACAGAATTAGGGGTAAATACTATGTTTTATGTATATCTTGTGGCAAGTGCGGCGCTGATACCCATTCTTGACAATTTTTTTGAGATTTTAAGGCACTCTTATTCGTGGTGGCTGGTTCCATTGCTTTTCGTTGCCTTTTTTCTCGGCTTTGCAATTCTTCATATACTTATCACCGTTTTGTGGATTCTTACCATCAGAACCGACCGACCGGTAAAAAACGGGGCGGCGTTCAGGGCTTGGGTGAACCTTACAATCCCGCTTTTAATGAAGCTTGTAAGGGTAAGTGTTAACGCAAGCGGCGTGGAAAAAGTACCCGAAAACGGCAGAATGTTATTTGTCTGCAACCACCAGCACGACCTTGACCCTGTTATGATTCTGTCGGTTTTTCCGAAGTATGAAATCGGCTTTATCGGAAAAAAGGAGATTTATAAAACAATGCCGCTTATCGGCAAGGCAATGCACGGACTTCACAGCCTGCCTATCGACCGCGAAAACAACCGCGAGGCAATAAAAACCATTATTGAGGCGGCGCGGCTTTTAAAGGAGGATAAGGCGTCGGTAGGCCTTTTCCCCGAGGGCTATGTAAGCAAATCCTGCGAGCTTCTGCCGCTTAGAAACGGCTCGCTTAAAATCGCCTATAAGGCGAACGTGCCGATTGTCGTGTGCGTGATTAACAACACGCGGTCAATACCGAAGCGTATGTTTCTTCGCCATACCGATATAGAATTCAGGGTATTAAGCGTTATCACGCCCGAGGAATATAAGGATATGCCGACCGTTGAGCTAGGCGACAGAATTTACGGCGAGATGAAATCGGCACTTGCCGAGATAAGAACCGTCTCCTGATTGTTATTACTCCGAAATATGACATTGAGCGTACTCACCTAAAGGATGGGTACGCTCATTTTTTATCTGTACATTTGATTATAATACGACTCTAAGTATAAACCAATCGTCCTTCACCGAGAACTGGCAGTTGCCGTTCAGCTTTTCTGTGACATAGCGGATACTCTGCGTACCAAAGCCGTGACCTTCTTTACTACTGTTCGGTATCCCGTCCGTGAAAACCGGTTTTTCCGCAAAGGTGTTTTTGAGGGAAATCAGCAGTTTGCCATCGTCCGTTCGTAAATGAAGTGTAATATGCCGCTTTTCGGTTTCCATCGGGAGCACTGCATTAATCGCATTTTCCAGCGCGTTGGACAGGATAGAGGTCAGATCTACATCCGAAACAGGAAGTTGCTCCGGGATACAAATGGAATACTTAAAATCAATCCGGTTTTCTTCCATCACATTTTCGTAGGAGGAAAGAATCATATTCACAATCTCATTTTTACAGAATTTATGCATGGCGGTTTCGTCCACATAGGAAATAATCCCGCTGATATACTCCTTTGCCTTATCACATTCGCCGCTATCAATATAAGCGGAAATCGTGGCACAAAAATGACGCATATCATGGCGCAGAAGTGAAACGGCATAGGCAGAACGCTTTTGGGCTTCAATTTCCTTTTTAGATTGTACCTGTTGCATTTCCAGAAGACGGCTTCGATGTTCCACTTCCCGCTTTTCCTCGTATTGCTTGAAATATACCAGCAAAAACAAAAGATAAGCGATTGAGAGGGCAAAACCGAGAAATTCGGAAACCACTTTTTTGCCTGAATAAATCAGTTCGGTGTAAACACCCGTTGCATAATCAAAAAAGTAATAGGTAAAGGGTAAAATCGCAAAAATCAGCAATGCCTCCTTCGGCTTTTGTATCAACTGCGCGGCTGCATTTGACACATATCGGATCAGTATTGCAAAAACAACAATAGTTGTAACAATCCGAACACTGTAATATACCCACTCATTCTCTGTGATACTAAGCATAGCAAGCCCTGCCCATTTGCTGATTTGACAGCAAAGATATGCAGTCAGTACCGAAAGTGTGGAACGAAGCGCCGTGTATTTATAGTACAATGTCAGAAAAAGGATCAGCGGCAGATGAATGATAAGCGGATATACCTGCGCGGTAAAAGCTTCTCCGAAAAAGATAAAGGAGAGAGTGGAAACCACACCGACAGCGGCGGAAAACCCGCACAGAACGGCGATATTTTTACGGCTCATCCGTATGCCGAGAAAGGCGGCGGATATATACACGCCGAACAAAAGCGTGACCGCGTGATGCAGAAGTTTCAAGACGCTGTTAATCATACGGTTTTTCCTTTCTTAATCTTTAAAAACAAGTGCAAAGTAGGCATCTTTGAACGCTTTGCCGTAACCTCTTGCAATCGGGATACTGCGCCCGGATTTTGTAGTTATCTCGGTCATACTGAAATGATCCACATTGGGAATGTAAACAAGATAGCTGCGGTGGCATTTGAAAAAGCCGTCATTTATGCAGAGTCTGCCTTCCAGAGAATGAAGGGACTCTGCCGCTTCAACTGTTTTCCCTGTCCTTAGATAAAAAACAACCCTTTTGTTTTGCGCCTCGGCATATTCAATATCGTGAAAATACAGCTTTTGATACCCAAAGGCGGTTTTTAAAAGTATATTTTCCGCTTCCGTCTCAAGGCTGTGACTGCATTCATCAAGGGTTTCCTTAATTTTTTCATAGGTGACGGGCTTGAGCAGATAGCCCTGTGCCTTCACCTCATAGGACTCCAGAGCAAATTCCGGGGAGGAAGTAAGGAAAATAATTTTTACGGCATTGTCACTCTGCCGCAGCTCTTTTGCGGTATCTATACCGCTTTGCAGCGGCATAATAATATCCAAAAAGATAATATCCATATGGGTGACGGCATTTTTTGCGAGCAATGCGTCGCCGTTATCAAAACGGTATATTTCTGTCGGAGTTCTGCATTGCTCCGACCAGCTTTCAACCATACCTATGGTCTGCAGCAAAAATTCCGGACTGTCATCACATACGGCAATTCTTATCATAAAATCCCCCCTTATAATTACCCATTTACATTCTACTTTATTTTTGTATCTTTTTCAACCTCACAGTTTTGCATTTCACGCTAAAAAGACAACATTTCGCACCGAAGACGGTTTTTTGCTCATAGATATAGTATACTAAAGCAATAATAATTCGTAAAAAAATTGAAAAGGGGAAAAATCAATGAGAAAAAGAATTATCGGCATTTTAAGTGTTCTTGTTTGCCTTTGTATGGTGTGTGCTCTACATTCTATCACATTGCGCGCCGAGGAAACAAAATACAACCTGTGGGTCGGTGGTGTGGAGGTGACCAGCGAAAATAAAGACAATATTACAGGACCCGGCATCAACTGCGGTGAGGGTGGCAAGGTATCTTATGAGCCGACTTCAAAAACGCTGACATTAAATAATGTCAATATCACAGGTATTTATAGTTTTAGGAATGGCTTGGGTACAGATTCCGCAGGAATTTACTATGCCGACGACGATTCCAATGCAAGCCTGAATATCAATCTGATTGGAACAAATGCTATTTACGGACATTTGGGAACTTCTGATATCAGCAGTTACGGTATATATAATGACAGTTTCGGCAGAAACCTAACATTTACCGGAAACGGCAGTTTAACTATAGAGGCCGGGGACGCAATCTCCGGTGATGAATATAATTCATGGTCTGTAGGAATATATTCCCATAGATATGTCATCATTGGGGCTGATTGCACCATTACTGCAACTTCCGGAGCAGCTAATACATCTGCGGCGATTTATAATTATAATAGACTTACGGCAACCCACTCAAAGGTTACTGCCGGAGCTTCTGCCGAAACTGCCAGA
>CABVAD010000024.1 GCA_902496265.1 uncultured Oscillospiraceae bacterium | reverse complement strand
CTGCAATCTCGCAAAGCTTAACGGTAAAACCGTTGCAATTATCGGATACGGCTCGCAGGGTCACGCCCACGCCCTCAATTTAAAGGATTCGGGCGTAGAGGTTATTGTCGGCCTTTACAAGGGCTCAAAGAGCTGGGCAAAGGCTGAGTCTCAGGGCCTTACGGTTATGACCGCCGCCGAAGCCGCCGCTAAGGCAGACATTATAATGATTCTTATTAACGATGAAAAGCAGGCTAAGCTTTATAAAGAGAGCATTGAGCCCAACCTTACCGAGGGCAAAACCCTTGCTTTCGCTCACGGCTTTAACATTCATTTCGGTTGCATTAAGCCGCCGAAGAACGTAAACGTTATTATGATTGCCCCCAAGGGTCCCGGTCACACCGTACGCAGTGAGTATCAGGCGGGCAAGGGCGTTCCCTGCCTTGTAGCGGTTGAGCAGGACGCAACAGGCGATGCGCTTGAAATCGGTCTTGCCTATGCATTAGGTATCGGCGGCGCCCGCGCGGGTGTGCTTGAAACCACCTTCCGCACCGAGACCGAGACCGATTTGTTCGGCGAGCAGGCAGTTCTCTGCGGCGGCGTTTGCGCCCTTATGCAGGCTGGCTTTGAGACACTTGTTGAGGCGGGCTACGACCCCAGAAATGCTTACTTCGAGTGTATTCATGAAATGAAGCTTATCGTTGACCTTATTTACCAGAGCGGCTTTGAGGGTATGCGCTACTCCATCTCCAACACCGCTGAATACGGCGACTACATAACAGGTCCTAAGATTATCACCGAGGAAACCAAGAAGACTATGAAGAAGATACTCTCCGACATTCAGGACGGTACTTTTGCAAAGGAATTCTTACTCGATATGTCCGACGCGGGCGCTCAGGTACACTTTAACGCTATGCGTAAATTAGCCGCTGAGCATCCCTCCGAGAAGGTCGGCAAGGAAGTAAGAAAGCTTTACAGCTGGAGCGACGAGGATAAGCTCATCAATAACTAATTGAGGAGAACCGATATGGTTAAGGATAGAATAGTTGACGGAGCGCACAACGCGCCGCACCGCAGTTTGTACCACGCCTTGGGTCTTACAAAGGAGGAGCAGGCAAGACCGCTTATAGGTATTGTCAGCTCCTATAACGAGATAGTCCCCGGGCATATGAACCTTGATAAAATCGTTGAGGCGGTAAAAATGGGGGTTGCAATGGCGGGAGGAACGCCGATAGTATTCCCCGCAATAGCCGTCTGCGACGGTATCGCAATGGGTCACACGGGAATGAAATATTCCCTTATCACCCGCGATTTAATCGCCGATTCGACCGAGGCTATGGTACTCGCTCACGGTTTTGACGGGCTTGTTATGGTGCCTAACTGCGATAAAAACGTACCGGGTCTTTTAATGGCGGCGGCAAGGGTTAATATCCCCACCGTTTTCGTAAGCGGCGGACCTATGCTCGCAGGCAGGGTTGACGGCAAAAAGACCAGCCTTTCAAGTATGTTTGAGGCGGTTGGCTCTTATAAGGCGGGCAAGATTGACAAAGAACAGCTTTGCGTATGCGAGGAAAACACCTGCCCGACCTGCGGCTCCTGCTCGGGAATGTATACCGCGAACTCTATGAACTGCCTTACCGAGGTTTTAGGTATGGGACTTCGCGGCAACGGCACGATCCCCGCGGTTTACTCCGCGAGAATTGAGCTTGCAAAGCACGCGGGTATGCAGGTTATGGAGCTTGTTAAAAAGAATATCCGCCCGCGGGATATTATGACCGATGCGGCGATAAAGAACGCCCTTACCGCCGATATGGCGCTCGGCTGTTCTACAAACAGTATGCTCCATCTGCCAGCAATAGCCAATGAGTGCGGAGTGGAATTTAACCTTGATATGGCGAACGAGATAAGCGAAAAAACCCCTAACCTCTGCCACTTAGCCCCCGCGGGACGCACCTATATGGAGGATTTAAACGAGGCGGGCGGAGTTTACGCGGTGTTAAAGGAGCTTACTAAGCTTAACCTGCTTGATACAAGCGTTATGACCTGCACAGGCAAGACCTTGAACGAAAATATTGAAAATGCCGTAAATAAGGATACCGAAACTATCCGCACGGTAGAAAACCCCTATTCAAAAACGGGCGGTATCGCGGTGCTTAGAGGTAATATCGCACCCGACGGCTGTGTTGTAAAGCGCAGTGCGGTCGCACCCGAAATGCTCGTTCACGAAGGACCTGCAAAGGTTTATGACAGCGAGGAGGAGGCTATCGCCGCTATCTACGCGGGCAAGATAGAAAAGGGCGATGTTGTGGTTATCCGCTACGAAGGCCCTGCGGGAGGCCCCGGTATGAGAGAAATGCTCTCGCCGACCTCGGCTATCGCGGGAATGGGGCTTGATAAGGACGTTGCGCTTATAACCGACGGGCGTTTTTCGGGCGCTACAAGGGGCGCTTGCATAGGTCATATCTCGCCCGAGGCGGTAAGCGGCGGAATAATCGCTTATGTTCGGGACGGGGACATTATCTCAATCAATATCCCCGAATATTCGATTGAATTAAAGGTTTCGGACGAAGAAATTAAAGAACGCAAAAAAACAATGGAAATTAAGCGCAAAACCGATATAGGCGGTGCGCTCGCCCGTTACGCGGCACAGGTAAGCTCTGCAGACAAGGGCGCGGTTATTAACAAATTCAAGGGATAAGGTGTAAACAATGACCGAACAGGAGGAAAAAAGGCTTGCGTGCGAGCTATCGGCGCTCGGCGTGTTCAGGGGAATATTAAAATATGATACAATGAGCGCCTTTATCGGGCTTTTAAGCACGGGGGGCGACACAAAAGAGAAGCTAAGACTGTTCGGCGAGTTTGTTTATTCTCTTTCTGACGATAATTATTGCTTTTCGGATTTTCTGTGCCGCGCGGTGTATTCGGACGAGAACAGATACGTTATTTCGGCGGCGCAGAAGTCTGAAATTCCGCAGAGCCTTCGATGCAACGCAAAAAGGGAGCTTGAAATCTTTTCACGGCTTACCGAGCTTGACGCAAATGACCTTTGCGGAGAATTAAGCTTTGACGGATATATTCCGCAGTTTGACAACAAAAAAACCGATTTTGTAAAAACATATGAAGAAAGACTTAAAAATGTCGGAAAATACGGCTACGGCATTTTTGCCGCGGCTAAGATGTTCCGCGTTTCAGGCGAGGAGATAGTACCCGTAAAATCCGCCGACAGCACCTCGCTTAACGAATTTGTCGGCTATGAGGAGGAGCGCAAACAGGTATTTGAAAACACCCGCGCTCTATGCGAGGGCAGACCCGCCGCTAACGTGCTTTTGTGCGGCGACGCGGGAACGGGAAAGTCCTCAACCGTAAAGGCGTGCGCCAACTACTTCGCGGATTACGGGGTAAGGCTTATAGAGCTTAGAAAAGACCAGTTGTTCAGCCTTTCCTACATAATGGGGCGCATTGCCGAAAATCCGCTTAAATTTATTATTTTTATCGACGATTTATCCTTTAACAAGAACGACGACTGCTTCAGTATGCTTAAGGCCGCGCTCGAGGGCTCGGCTTCGGCAAAGGCGGATAACGCTGTTATTTACGCGACAAGCAACCGCCGCCATATAGTTAAGGAAAGCTTTTCGGACAGGGAGGGCGGCGACGATATCCACCACAGCGATACCGTTCAGGAGCTGATGTCGCTTTCCGACAGATTCGGACTGACCGTTTATTTTGAAAAGCCTAACAAGGCGCTTTATCTTGAGATTATCCACTCTCTTGCGAGGAAAAACGAAATTAAGCTTGACGAAAAAGAGCTTGATATTAAGGCGGAGGCGTTTGCGCTAAGCCGCGGCAGCCGTTCTCCCCGCGCGGCAGAGCAGTTTATCAGTAGTTTAATGTGAGGGACGAAAATGGAAGAAAACAAAGAACTAACGCTTGATAATGTATACAAGGCAAGATTTGCTTTAAAGGATGTAGCGATACAGACCGATATTTTATACGCGCCGAAGTTAGCTCCCGGGACCGAGCTTTATCTTAAAACCGAAAATTTGCAGATAACAGGCTCCTTTAAGGTGCGCGGCGCTTATTACAAAATGTCAAAGCTAAGCCCCGAGGAAAAGCAGAGGGGAGTAATAGCCTGCTCGGCGGGAAACCACGCGCAGGGGGTGGCGCTTGCCGCACAGAAAAACGGCATTAAGGCGGTTATCTGCCTGCCCGACAACGCCCCGATTTCAAAGGTAGAGGCTACAAAAAGCTACGGAGCGGAGGTTTGCCTCGTAGAGGGCGTTTACGACGACGCTTATCAGAAGGCGCTGGAGCTTCGCGACCAAAACGGCTACACCTTTATCCACCCCTTTAACGACCCCGACGTAATTGCGGGTCAGGGGACTATCGCCTTAGAGCTTGCCGAGCAGATTCCCGATATGGACGCGGTAATAGTGCCGATAGGCGGCGGCGGACTTATTTCGGGCGTTGCTTATACAATAAAGAGCCTTAACCCCAATATTAAGGTTTACGGCGTTCAGGCTTCGGGCGCGCCTTCTATGCTTAACTCCATTCACGATGAGCACATTGAAAGGCTTGACTCGGTATTTACCATAGCCGACGGTATCGCGGTTAAAGAGCCCGGCACGCTTACATATGATATTTGCTCAAAATACGTTGACGAAATCGTAACCGTTACCGATGATGAGATTTCCGCGGCTATATTAGCCCTTATGGAAAAGCACAAGCTTGTAACCGAGGGCGCGGGGGCTGTCGCAGTTGCGGCGGCAATGTTCGGCAAGGTTGACCTTAAGGGCAAAAAGACCGTTTGTCTGCTTTCTGGCGGAAATATCGACGTTACAATACTTTCCCGCGTTATCACAAGAGGACTTTTGATGTCGGGCAGGCATTGCCAGCTAATGATTGAGCTTGTTGATAAGCCGGGTCAGCTTATGACAGTTTCCAAGGTTATAGCCGAGCAGGGCGGAAACGTTATCTCGGTGCATCACGAGCATTCGAACGAGGGCTCGCACGTTAACGGCTGTTACTTAAGGCTTACCCTTGAAACCAGAAACTTTGAGCATATCGAGCAGATAAAGAAGGCTTTGACCGCCGAAGGCTTAAAGCTTATTCAACCGTAAAACAAGTTTTAAAGGAGTAGTAAAAATGATTGATAAAATTTCTACCGATAAAGCCCCCAAGGCAATAGGCCCTTATTCACAGGCTGTTCTTTGCGGCGAAATGCTTTATACCTCGGGTCAGATAGCTCTGTCCCCCGAAAGCGGCGAGCTTGTAGGTGAGAATATAGCCGAGCAGACCGAGCAGATTATGAAAAACCTTTCAGCCGTACTCCGTGCGGCGGGAACAAGCTTTGACAATGTGGTAAAAACCACCTGCTTTTTAGCCGATATTGCCGATTTCGCCGTATTCAACGAGGTTTACGGCAAATATATAACCTCTGCCCCCGCGCGTAGCTGTGTGGCGGTAAAATCCCTACCGAAAGGCGCACTTGCGGAGGTCGAAGTAATAGCAAAAGTCTAAAGCGTGACGGGTTCGACTCTCGTCAGCCTAATAGGGAGGTTATTAAATGCATAACATTGAAAAATACACACGCCAGTTCTTCCCCGTCAAAAACCCGACGAGGAAGTGGGCGGATAAAACATATATAGATAAGGCGCCGACCTGGTGCTCTGTTGATCTTAGAGACGGCAACCAATCCCTTATTATTCCTATGAGCCTTGAAGAAAAACTGGAATTTTTCAAGCTCTTAGTTAAGGTGGGCTTTAAGGAAATAGAGGTGGGATTCCCCGCCGCGAGCGAAACCGAGTACACCTTTTTGCGCACCCTTATCGACAATAATATGATTCCCGACGATGTTACCGTTCAGGTATTGACCCAGAGCCGCGAGCATATTATCCGCAAAACCTTTGATGCTTTAAAGGGCTGTAAAAACGCGGTGGTGCATCTTTACAATTCCACATCTTTAGCCCAGCGCGAGCAGGTTTTCAGAAAATCCAAGGAAGAAATCAAGAAAATCGCGACCGACGGCGCGGAGCTTTTTAATAAAATCGCCGCCGAAACGGGTGCTGATTTCCGTTATGAATATTCCCCCGAATCCTTTACGGGAACAGAGCCGGAATATGCCTTGGAGGTCTGCAATGCGGTGCTTGATGTCTGGAAGCCGACCCTCGACCGCAAGGCTATTATAAATCTGCCTGTCACTGTGGAGCTTTCCTCGCCCCACGTTTACGCCGATCAGGTGGAGTATATCTGCGACAATCTTAAATACCGCGACGCGGTGGAGGTTTCCCTCCACCCGCATAATGACCGCGGCTGTGCCGTGGCGGACTGTGAATTAGGTCTCTTGGCGGGAGCGGACAGAATCGAGGGTACTCTCTTCGGCAACGGCGAGCGCACAGGCAACGCGGATATTGTCACATTAGCACTTAATATGTATTCGCAGGGGGTTGATCCCGCCCTCGACCTTTCAAATATGCCCGAAATCGCCGAGCTTTACGAAAGGGTCACCCGTATGCAAGTATACGACCGTCAGCCCTATGCGGGTAAGCTGGTATTTGCCGCTTTCTCGGGCTCCCATCAGGACGCTATCGCAAAGGGTATGAAGTGGAGGCAGGAGAAGAATTGTGATAAATGGACGGTTCCATATCTTCCTATCGACCCGCGTGACGTGGGCAGGGAGTATGAAACAGACGTTATTCGCATAAACTCCCAGTCGGGCAAGGGCGGTATAGGCTATCTCTTAGAGCATAACTTCGGCTATGTTCTGCCGACAGGTATGCGCGAGGAGGTCGGTTATACAGTAAAGAGCGTTTCCGACCACGCCCACGCCGAGTTGTCACCTAAAGAGGTACTCAATGTATTCACCGAAAACTATGTTAATATCAACAGCTGTATTAAGCTTGTAGACTACCACTTTGTCCGCACACCCGAGATTAATGTTACCTTGACGGTCGAAATCGACGGCGAAACAAAGGAGCTTAAGGCTGTCGGAAACGGCCGCCTTGACGCGGTAAGCAACGCGGTTAAAAAGCAGTTAGGTATCGAGTTTTCCGAGCTTACCTACGAGGAACACGCCCTTACAAAGGGTTCGTCCGCACAGGCTATCACCTATGTAAGCATTACTTTGCCTGACGGTAAAAAGGTTTGGGGCGCGGGCATTCACGATGATATTATCGCTTCGTCAATTAATGCCCTATTCTCCGCAATTAACCGCAGCTTAGAGGGAGGTAATTAAATATGGGAATGACCTTAACTCAAAAGATTTTAGCCGCCCACGCGGGACTCGAAAGCGTGACCGCGGGTCAGCTTATAAGCGCAAAGCTCGATATTGTTTTAGGTAACGATATTACCACCCCCGTTGCGGTAAACGAGTTTAAAAAAGCAGGATTTAACAAGGTTTTCGATAAGGACAGAATTGCAATCGTCCTTGACCACTTTGTACCTAATAAGGACATTAAGGCGGCAGAACAGTCCAAAACCTGCCGCGAGTTCGCTTGCGGACATTGTGTAAGCCATTTTTACGACGTCGGCAAAATGGGCATTGAACACGCTCTCTTGCCCGAGCAGGGCGTTGTCACGGCGGGAGACTGCATAATCGGCGCGGACAGCCACACCTGTACCTACGGCGCATTAGGCGCTTTCTCAACGGGCGTAGGCTCAACAGATATGGCGGCGGGAATGGCGACAGGCAAGGCTTGGTTTAAAGTTCCCTCGGCTATAAAGTTTAACCTTACGGGCAGACTAAAAGAAAATTGCAGCGGTAAGGATGTAATTTTAACCATAATAGGTATGATCGGCGTTGACGGTGCGCTTTATAAGAGTATGGAGTTTGTAGGAAGCGGCGCGCATACCCTTTCTATGGACGACCGCCTGTGCATCTGCAATATGGCGATTGAGGCGGGGGCTAAAAACGGAATTTTTGCTGTTGACGATGTAACACTTGCCTACCTTGACGGCAGAAGCGAGCGCAAGCCTGTAGTTTACACGGCAGACGAAGACGCGGAGTACGAAAAGGTAATCAACATTGATTTATCCAAAATCGTCCCGACCGTTGCCTGCCCACATCTGCCCGAAAATACAAAGCCCGCAAGTGAGCTTTCGAGTATTAAAATCGATCAGGTGGTTATCGGCAGCTGTACCAACGGCAGAATGGAGGATATGGAGACTGCATTTGCCGTTCTTAAAGGCAACAAGGTGGCCGACGGCGTTCGCTGTATCATAATCCCCGCCACAATGCAGATTTACCGCGAGTGCGTAGAACGCGGATATGTCACCGCCTTTATTGACGCGGGCGCGGTTGTGTCCACACCTACCTGCGGACCATGCCTTGGCGGTTATATGGGTATTTTAGCGGCAGGCGAGCGCTGTATCGCCACGACAAACCGCAACTTTGTCGGCAGAATGGGTCACGTTGACAGCGAGGTATATTTAGCAAGCCCCGCAACCGCGGCGGCAAGCGCGCTGACAGGCTTTATCACCGCTCCAAAGGAGGCAAGCAAATGAACACACAGGGTAAGGTATTCAAATACCCTGACAATGTAGATACCGACGTTATAATCCCCGCGCGTTATTTAAACACCCCAAACGCCGAGGAATTGGCACTCCATTGTATGGAGGATATTGACGCGGATTTTGTAAAAAAGGTAAGTGCGGGGGACGTTATGGTTGCGGGCTGGAACTTCGGTTGCGGCTCTTCAAGAGAGCACGCTCCGCTTGTTATCAAGACCTGCAAAACAGGCTGTGTAATCGCTAAAAGCTTTGCAAGAATTTTCTACCGCAACGCCATTAATATCGGTCTTCCTATCTTGGAATGTGAGGACGCTGCCGAGGAAATCAACGCGGGCGACGAGGTTAAGGTTGATTTTGATACGGGTGTTATTACCGATATTACTACAGGCAAGACCTACAAGGCACAGCCCTTCCCGCCCTTTATTCAGAACATTATTAAAAAGGGCGGACTGCTTAAGTCATTAAAGGAGGAAACCGCTGATGAATAAGAAGATAACCGTCCTCCCCGGTGACGGCATAGGCCCTGAAATAGTAGCCGAGGCGGTGAAGGTATTAAATAAAATTGCCGATAAATCCGGTCATTCCTTTGATTATACATATGTTGATATCGGCGGCTGTTCCATTGATAAATTCGGCGTGCCGATTACCGATGAGGGAATGAAAAAGTGCAAGGAGTCGGACAGCGTGCTGTTAGGCGCAGTCGGAGGCCCTAAGTGGGATAACTGCGACCCTTCTATCCGCCCCGAAAAGGCGTTGCTCAAGGTTCGCAAGGAGCTTAACCTCTTTGCAAACCTTAGACCTACAAAGCTTTTCCCCCAGCTTAAGGACGCTTCTCCCTTAAAGCAGGAGATTGTGGGTAACGGCATTGATTTGCTTATAGTCCGCGAGCTTACGGGCGGCGTTTACTTTGGACAAAGGAAGACCGAGACCGTAAACGGCGAGACGGTAGCGACCGATTATATGCCCTACAGCGAGAGTGAAATTGAGCGCATAGGCAGGGTCGCATTCAGTACGGCTATGAAGCGCGGCAAGCGTTTAGCCTCGGTTGATAAGGCGAATGTGCTTGATACCTCCCGCCTTTGGAGAAAGACAATGCACCGTCTGAGCGAGGAATATCCAGAGGTGGAATACAGCGACATTCTGGTTGACAACACCGCTATGCAGCTTATCAAAAATCCGACCCAGTTCGATGTGTTGGTTACGGAAAATATGTTCGGCGATATACTGTCGGACGAGGCTTCTATGCTTACAGGCTCAATCGGTATGATGCCGTCAGCCTCCCTTTCCTCGGGAACCCTCGGTATGTACGAGCCTATCCACGGCTCTGCACCCGACATTGCGGGAATGAACATTGCAAACCCACTCGGCACTATCCTTTCCGCCGCTATGATGCTCCGTTATTCCTTTGATATGGCAAAGGAGGCAGATGCTATTGAAAATGCGGTCAACAAGGTGCTTGACGACGGATTCCGTACGGGCGATATTATGCAGGACGGCTGTAAAAAGGTCACCTGCTCTGAGATGGGCGATTTAGTCGCTGAAAGAATATAAACCTTAAACCCTCCCGAATTTCTCATTTCGGGAGGGTTTTGTTGACAAATATACAGTTATT
>CABVAD010000023.1 GCA_902496265.1 uncultured Oscillospiraceae bacterium | reverse complement strand
TCCGATTATGCCGCCGCCGATTATCGCCGAGGCAAGCAGAAAGGGAAGATAATACCATACCGCCCGCCCGAAAAGCAATGAAGCAACCGTAAGCTGTACTAAGTTATGCACCGCCGCTCCCGCTATGCTGAATCCCACAACCGAAACGCTTTTTATTCCCGACAAAAGCCGCATTATCACCACCGACAAAACCCCCGCCGTAAGTGAAAACACAAGCGAAAGGGGGGAGGAAAAAAGCAGAGCGGAAATCAAAATGCGGGTTATATTTACTAAAAGTGCGCCCTTAAAATCCTTAAAGCAAAGTAAAAGCAGAGCAATAGAGTTTGCCAGCCCTAATTTCACCCCGGGGGCTATAAAGGAAAGGGAAAACAGGCTTTCAATATACCCGAAAATCAGCGCAAGGCTTGTTAAAATGCCGTAGAGCGCAACTTTTTTTGCCATTTTTCCACCTACTCAATCTCGGCGATTACCTTATTTGGAAGACAGATTATGCTCTCCCCCTTTTTGGTTATCGCCGCGTGATTTACGCAAATCTGATTTTTGCAGTCGGCATTCGTTACCGTAACCGCGCCGTTCTTAATTTCGACCGTGTTGCCCTTAAGCTCAATCACCTTATTTTCATAAAGCGAGCCCTTATAAACTATATCATTATTTTCCTTGACCGTGACGGTTCTGCCCTCCCCTTTTCCGAAAAGGAGCAGAGCCGAGGACGCTATAATCAGCGCCAAAACCGTAATAATTATTACAATATCGCCCTTTTTAAGCATTTTTCGCACCCCGAATACAAAAAACAGGTATATTTTATTTTAACACACCTTTACAAAAAAAGAAAGTCATTGTATAATAAAGGGTATGAAAAAAAACGTAACGCTTCCGATGATGTTGATTTTGCTCCTGCTTTGCGGCTGCAATTCGGGAGAAACGGAAAATTCAGAGACGCGGTTTTTGCTTGACACCGTCTGTACCGTCACCGCCGACTGCGGCGACGATATTATAAACGGTGCTTTTTCGCTGTGCGAAAATTTAGAGCGCACCTTAAGCAAAACCGTAAGGGACAGCGATGTTTATAAGCTCAACAATACCGAGGGCTTTGTTTCGGTTTCGGACGATACGTTTAAAACCGTAGAACGGGCAATTTATTACGGCGATTTGTCGGGCGGTAAATTTGATATTACGATAGCCCCCGTTTCGGCGTTATGGGATTTTAAAAATCAGGTGGTGCCGAGTAAGGACGAGATTGCCGAGGCGCTCCAAAGCGTGGATTACCACAGCGTTGAAATAAAGAAAAGCGAAATTTCTTTAAACGGTAAGCAGATCGACTTAGGCGGCATTGCCAAGGGTTATATTGCCGATAAAGCGGCGGAGTACCTTAAGGAAAAGGGCGTAAAAAAGGCGCTTATTAACTTCGGGGGCAATATCTGTATGATAGGGCAGTACAATATCGGCATTAAAAAGCCGTTCGATAATTCGGTTATCGCAAGCGTTTCACTTCAAGATAAATGCGCGGTTACCTCGGGCATATACGAAAGGTACACCCAAAAGGACGGTAAAATTTATCACCATATCCTTGACCCCGAGACGGGCTACGGTGTAGATAACGAGTTAGCGTCGGTCACGGTTATTGGCGAAAAAGCTTTGGATTGTGACGCGCTATCGACCGTATGCATACTTTCAGGCACAGAAAAGGGACTCGGAATTATTAATAACACCGCGGACACCGAGGCGGTCTTTATAGACCGTGAGAACAATATAACCTTAAGCTCGGGACTGTACCGCGAAAACGATAAAATTTATTTTAAGTAAAGAGGTAGCAAGATGAACATATTAAAGGCGATTTTCGGAAATTACAGCGAAAAGGAAATAAAAAGAATAACCCCCTTAAGGGATAAAGTGCTTTCCTTAGAAGAGGAATACAGAGCGCTGTCCGATACAGAGCTTAGAAACAAGACCCCCGAGTTTAAGGAAAGACTTGCCGCGGGCGAGACCCTTGACGATATTCTGCCCGAGGCGTTTGCCGCCTGCCGCGAGGCGGCGGACAGGGTGCTCGGTATGCGCCACTTCCCCGTGCAGATTTTAGGCGGAATTATACTTCATCAGGGACGTATCGCCGAGATGAAGACGGGCGAGGGTAAAACCCTAGTCGCCACACTCCCCGCATACCTGAACGCGCTCTCGGGCAAGGGCGTTCACATTGTAACGGTAAACGATTACCTTGCAAAGCGCGACTCGGAATGGATGGGCAAGCTTTACCGCTTTATGGGGCTTACCGTAGGTCTTATTATTCACGGTATGGACCACGACGAAAAGGCGGCGGCGTATAATGCCGACATTACCTATTGCACCAACAATGAGTTAGGCTTCGATTATCTGCGCGACAATATGGTAATTTACAAGGAGCAGAAGGTTCAGCGCGGTCACAATTTTGCGATTGTGGACGAGGTTGACTCGATTTTGATAGACGAGGCGAGAACTCCGCTTATAATTTCGGGTCAGAGTGATAAATCCACCGACCTTTACACCTCCGCAAACCGTTTTGCTTTAAGCCTTAAGATGGTAAAGGTAAAGGAAATGGACGACAAGGCGAGCGACGAGGACACCAATTATGACGGCGACTATGTTGTGGATGAAAAGGCGCACACCGCGACCCTTACCCCCTCGGGCGTTAAGAAGGCGGAGGAGTATTTCCATATTGAAAACCTCAACGATACCGAAAATATTGCGATTGCCCACCATATAAATCAGGCAATCCGCGCCCACGGCGTTATGAAGCGTGATGTTGACTACGTTGTTAAGGACGGAGAGGTTATAATCGTCGACGAGTTCACCGGCCGCCTTATGTACGGCCGCCGCTACAACGAGGGTCTGCATCAGGCGATAGAGGCAAAGGAGGGCGTTAAAGTCGCCCGCGAGTCAAAGACCCTTGCCACCATCACCTTCCAGAATTTCTTCAGGCTTTACAGCAAGCTTTCGGGTATGACGGGTACGGCTATGACCGAGGAGGCCGAGTTTCAGGAGATTTACAAGCTCGACGTTATCGAAATTCCGACAAATAAGCCGATAGCCCGCGTCGACGAAAACGACGTTGTCTACAAAACCGAAAAGGCGAAGTTTAACGCGGTTATCGATAAAATTATCGCCTGCAACGGTAAGGGTCAGCCCGTGCTTGTGGGTACGGTTACGATTGAAAAGTCGGAGCTGTTGTCTTCAATGCTTAAAAAACGCGGCATAAAGCACAATGTATTAAACGCAAAGCACCACGAAAAAGAGGCTGAAATAATCGCACAGGCGGGTAAATTAGGCGCGGTCACTATTGCCACCAATATGGCGGGACGCGGTACCGATATTATGCTCGGCGGTAACGCGGAATACCTTGCGAAAGCCGCGCTCCGCCACGACGGACTAAGCGAGGAAATGATAGTCGAGGCGACAGGCTTTGCGGAAACCGGCGACCCCGACATTATCGCGGCGCGGGAAAAATTCAAGGAATATTACGATAAATACAAGGCGGAAATCGCTCCCGAGGCGGAAAAGGTAAGACAGGCAGGCGGTCTTTGCATTATAGGTACGGAGCGCCACGATTCAAGACGAATAGACAATCAGTTAAGAGGCCGTGCGGGACGTCAGGGCGACCCGGGTAACACCCAGTTCTTCGTATCACTTGAGGACGATTTGATGCGGCTTTTCGGCGGCGAGAGAATCTCCACTATGATGGACACCCTGAAGGTCGAGGAGGACACCCCGCTTGAGAGCGGAATGTTATCCCGCACGATTGAAGGCGCACAGAAGAAGAAAGAGGGAATGAACTTCGCGACCCGTAAGAACGTGCTGCAGTACGACGACGTTATGAACAAACAGCGCGAGCTTATCTACACCCAGAGGAACAAGGTGCTTGACGGCGAAAACCTTAAGGACACCGTATTAAGGATGATTGACGAGACGGTTGAGGAGTACTGCAAGATTTACCTTGCCGACGACGCGGTTCACGATAACTGGGATTTAAACGGTCTTCGCGAGTACTTCTTAGGCTGGATTACCGAGCCCTCCGACCTGCACTTTACCCCCGAGGAATTGGGCAACACCTCCCGCGAGGAGGTTGCCGACAAGCTAAAGGAGGAGGCTCACGCAAGGTACGAAAAGCGCGAGGCGGAGTTCGGCAGCAACGTTATGCGCGAAATCGAGCGGGTAATGCTTCTGCGTTCGGTCGATACCAACTGGATGGATCATATCGACGCTATGGATCAGCTCCGTCAGGGCATAGGTCTTCGCGCCTACGGTCAGCACGACCCTGTTGTTGAGTACCGCAACGACAGCTACGATATGTTTGAGGCTATGACCAACACAATCCGCGAGCAGACATCCAAGCTTGTGCTGTCTGTCCGCGTACGCCGCGACGAGGAGGTTAAGCGCGAGAAGGTTGCCGAGGAAACCTCCACAGGCGGCAAGCCCCAGACCGTAAGAGGAAAAGGCGCGGTAAGCAAAAACGCCCTCTGCCCCTGCGGCAGCGGAAAAAAATATAAGCGCTGCTGCGGAAAGGGTCTCGAGGATTAGTTTAAAACAGCTTTCTTCGGCGGCTTGCAATTATTGATAATATCAGTAAAGCTCGAATTGTCAACCTAAAAATAAATTTAGGTTGACAATTCTTCTTTTTTGGTATACAATGTTACAAAACGGAAGGAGAATACAAAATGAACGATTCAGCAAAGAAAAACACCCTGAGCCTCGTCACCGCGGCTATGCTTACGGCGCTCACTGCCGTCTGCTCGCAGATTGCGATACCAATGCCCACGCAGGTCGCGCTCACGCTTCAAACCTTTGCGGTGGCGCTGTGCGGCTATGTTTTAGGAATAAAATGGGGACTTGCCTCAATAATCACGTATGTGCTGCTGGGCGCGGTCGGCGTACCTGTATTTTCAGGCTTCAAGGGCGGTGTACAGGTGCTTTTCGGCGCAAGCGGCGGCTTTATTTTCGGATTTATATTTTTTGTTTTGCTATGCGGTGCTTCGCTTATGCTTAAAAGCAAGTGGTTAAAGTTGCTTATCGGCTTCGGCGGACTCGTTATATGCCACATCTTAGGAATAATTCAGTTTACGGTTGTTTACAAAACCGACTTCATTTCCGCATTTCTTATGGTCTCCGCACCCTATCTTATCAAGGATGCGATTTCGGTTGCCGCGGCATTTTTCCTTTCATTATATATCAGAAAGCTGCTTGCAAAAATATATAATTGAATAAAAATGCGGACGGTCAAAAGCCGTCCGTTCGCTTATTAGGAGTAAACAATCAAAATCCCTGTCATAATCCCGGCCAATGCGGCAAAAGCAGAAAGTCCCGAGCTGTCGAGCGCAAGCGATTCGGGCAAAAGCTCGCCGAATACCACATACAGCATAGCGCCCGACGCAAAGCTCAGAGAGAGCGAAAGCCACAAAGGGCTGAGCGTACCTAAAAATAAGCCCGCCGCCGCGCCTAAAACGGTGGGTGCGCCCGCAAGGGCGGTTACCGCCGCCGCCGCGGATTTCTTCATTCCGCCCGCAACAAGCGGAACCGCCATAGCCATACCCTCGGGTATATTGTGAAGTCCGATTACCGCCGCAACCGCCGTTTCGCTTAAGGTAAAGCGGTAAGCCGCACTGCATCGGACAAAGGACGCACCTATCACCATACCCTCGGGAAAATTGTGCAAAGCGATTGCTACCGCCGTCACAACTCCGCCGATAAAAAGCCGTTTTCCCGAAATATCCCTGCCGCCGAAATCGGCTTTGCCGTGTGCGCGCAGGGTTAGGTCGTTTAAGAGGAATACGACAGAAAAACCAAGCGTTACGCCGGGGAGAACAAGCGTAATTCGGGAGCCCTCAAACGCGCTCGGCACAAGGTCAAAGCAGACGACCGAGAGCATTACCCCCGCCGCGAAGCTTAAAAGACAGCTTACGGTTTTTTCGGATTTTCTTTTTACAAGTATTCCGAAAAGACCTCCGAGACCCGTGCCGCCCACTCCCGCGGCAAGGGTTATTGTAAGTACATACGGCAAAACGCTCAATTAAATCAGCCCCCAAACAGAGGGGATTAAAGCTCTAAAATCGCAAAATCCTCTCCATTTAAGTTTAGTTTGCCGTTCTTCGGTTTATTACCGAAAATTACTTTCGCGGTATTGAATTTATCGGGAATTTCGATTTCCGACGGCTCGTGCCAGCGGTTGACCGCCACCAGCACCTCGTTTTCTCCCTTTTTGCGAATATATACAATATCGCCGAAATTCGCATACACGGGGATAAACTCGCCCGAAGCGAAAACGGGACTTTTACGCCTGAACTGTCCCAATTTTTTATAAAAGTCGGTAAGTGCCTTATCCTCCGCTCCCCACGGGAAGCCTCCGCGGCAGAAGGGGTCGCCGTAACCGCTCATTCCCGCCTCGTCCCCGTAATAAAGGGAGGGAACGCCCGGCATTGTGTACTGCAACACCGCCGCCAGCTTCAAAAGAGCGGCGCCGTGGGCGTATTCCTCGGCGCTCAAGCTCTGTCTTGACTGCCACTCGCGGTCTCCGACATAATCGTCTTTAGCAAGACGCGTTAGTATTCTCGCGGTGTCGTGGGTGCCGATATGGTTCATCAAAAGCTTTACTGACTGGGGCGGATAGTTTTCGAGTATCCGGAGCACGGTATCTGCCAAATCCCGTGAATTGCCGCCCTTTACAAAGGCGATTATCGCCTCGGCAAGGGGATAATTCATAACCGAATCAAGCTGTCTGCCGCGTAAGAATCTGCGTCGGCTGCCGTAGCTTATCTTGTTTGTCGCGTCCTCCCAAACCTCGCCTAAAAGGTAGTTCTCCTCCCCCTCCGCCTTGACAGCAAGACGGATTTTATCAAGAAAGGAATCGGGCAGTTCATCCGCGACATCGAGCCGCCAGCCCTTAACTCCTCTTTTAAGCCAATATCTGATAACCCCGTTTTCACCCGTTATAAAGCTTGAAAAGGATAAATCGTCCTCGTTGGTTTCGGGAAGTGACGGCACGCCCCACCAGCAGGAATAGCCTGTCGGGTAATTGCCGAACTTATACCAGCTGTGATAAGGTGAATCGGCGGAATTTGCCGCGCCGACCGTATCATAACGGTTTTTGAGGTTAAAATAACGGCTGTCGTCCCCTGTGTGGGAAAAAACACCGTCTAATACTACCGCAATTCCGTGCCGACCTGCTTCATTAACAAGCGAAACCAAATCCTCCTCGGTGCCAAGCAGAGGGTCGATTTTCATATAATCCGCCGTGTTGTAGCGGTGGTTGGAGTGCGCTTCAAAAATCGGGTTTAAATATATACAGCTTACTCCCAGCTCCTTTAAATAAGGGAGCTTTTCTTCTATTCCCTTAAGATCGCCGCCGTAATAGTCGTTACCGAGGGAGCATTTTCCGCCTGTTTGACGGTATTCGGGCTGTTTTTGCCAGTCCCCGCACATAAAGCGGTCCTCCGGTACGTTTGACTTCGGAGTGCGCGAATTATAAAATCGGTCGGGAAAAATCTGATAAATAATCCCGCCGTCGAGCCAGTCGGGGGTCGAGTAATCACGGTTATAGACCGTAAGCTGCCACCAGTCCCCCTCGCCTGCCACAATACCCAAGGAGTGTTCGTGCTTTACAACGCGGAACTCGCCGTAATCGCTGGTATAGCGGAACTGATACCAGTAAAGCCCCTCCGAAAGGGTTATTTCGCACTCGTAAAAGCGGTAGCCGTCAAGCTCGCCGCCCGCGGTCATTTTCGCCTCGCGCACAGTATCGCCGCTGTCATCGCGGAGAATTAAAAAAGCCGAGTGAACGCGGGCGTCATTATGTAACAACAGCTTTAGCCGAAGGGTTTCCCCTTCGGCTAAAGCACCTGATTTATTGCGGTAAAGCGGATTTCTTGAATCAAAAGGATAATGTTCCATAAATTATTTGACAGGCTTTAAATGCCAGATGTTTTCGGCGTAATCGCCTATTGAACGGTCTGCCGAGAAGATTCCCGACTTCGCAATATTTACAAGCGACATTTTATTCCACTTCTCACGGTCGGCGTAAAGCGCGCTTGCCTTTTTCTGCGCTTTCCTGTAATCGGCAAAGTCGGCAAGCGCCATATAGCGGTCGTGATTTTTAAGGGAGCTGTAAATATTGTCAAAGGGCTGACCCGCAATGCCCTTGCCTATAAAGTCGAGAGCCTCGCGAAGCTCGGGATTGTTGCTGTAATACTGTGCGGGCGAGTATCCGTTCTTCTGGAGCGAGAGAACCTCGGGGGTCTGCATACCGAAGATAATTATATTGTCGTCCCCTACTGCCTTGTGAATTTCAACGTTAGCGCCGTCCTCGGTGCCCAAGGTGATCGCGCCGTTCATCATCAGCTTCATATTGCCTGTGCCGCTCGCCTCGGTGGAGGCAAGTGAAATCTGCTCGCTTATATCGGCGGAGGGAATCATAAGCTCGGCTAAGGTCACGCGGTAGTCCTCAAGGAAGAGGATTTTAAGCTTATCGTTTACCGTGCGGTCATTGTCGATAACCGTCGAAAGCTTGTAAATCATCTGAATAATCTCTTTTGCAAAGAGATAGCCCGCAGCCGCCTTAGCGCCGAAAATATAGGTCTTCGGAGCAAAATCGGCATTGGGATTATTCTTCAGATACAGGTACTCCGAAATAATGTTAAGGGCGTTAAGGTGCTGACGCTTGTATTCGTGCAGTCTTTTAACCTGCATATCGAAAATAGAATCGGGGTCTAAAACAACAGAGGTCTTATCCTTAACGTAATCGGCAAAGCGAACCTTGTTCTGACGCTTGATTTCCTGCAATTTTTGGAGCACCGCACTGTCGTCCTTGTATTCCATAAGCTTTTCAAGCTCGGCGGCGTTCTTTACAAAGCCGTCTCCGATAAGCTCGGTAAGGTAAGAGGTGAGCGCGGGGTTAGCCTGACACAGCCAACGTCTGTGGGCGATACCGTTTGTGACGTTGGTGAACTTTTCGGGGGTCATTTTCGCGTAATCGGTGAAAAGCTCGTTCACAAGAATTTCGCTGTGGAGCTTGGAAACGCCGTTTACTGTATGGCAGGCGGCAACGCATAGGTTCGCCATTCTGATAACGCCGTTCTGGATAATGGCGGTGCGCTCGACCGTCAGCGGGTCGCCCGTGCGGGAGAGAACCTCTCCCTTAAAACGGCGGTCGATTTCCTTAATTATCTGATAAATGCGGGGAATACGCTCCTTGATAAGCTCAACCTGCCAGCACTCAAGCGCCTCGGACATAATGGTGTGGTTGGTGTAAGCCACGGTGCGGGTCACGAGATCCCACGCCTTATCCC
Organism: uncultured Oscillospiraceae bacterium; assembly: GCA_902496265.1. GTDB lineage: Bacteria > Bacillota > Clostridia > Oscillospirales > Acutalibacteraceae > UBA737. The sequence goes on along the minus strand of CABVAD010000023.1, from coordinate 1,031 downwards.
AGCCGTAGCCGCACTCATCAAGCAAAAAGCGCATAAGCTCGGGGATTGAGAGGGTCGGATGGGTGTCGTTAATGTGAATAGCCACCTTGTCGGGCAGATTGTCGAGGGTGTTGTATTTTCTCAAATGGCGGTTTAAAATATCCTGAATAGAAGCGGAAACGAGGAAATACTGCTGACGGAGCCTTAACGACTTGCCCTCGATATGATTGTCCTCGGGGTAAAGCACCTTTGAAATGGTCTCGGTCATAGCGCGCTGTTCAAGGGCGCGGACATAGTCGCCCTGATTAAAGGCGGACATATCGAAATCCTGACATTCCGCGCTCCAAAGGCGCAGGATATTTACGGTTTTCCCGTCCTTACCCGCAACCATAAGATCGTACGGAACGGCATGAACCGTGTGATAGCCTGTATGCTCAATGTGGTGATAGCTTCCGTCCCACCACTCGTGTATCTTACCGTCAAAATTAACGTCAACCGCCGCGGTCGGGCGCTGTTCAAGCCATACTCCGCCCCCGGGGAGCCAGAAATCGGGCATTTCGGTCTGCCAGCCGTCAACCAGCTTTTGACGGAAAATTCCCAATTCATAGCGTATACAGTATCCCATTGCGGGGTAGCTGCCTGTGGAAAGCGCGTCAAGGAAGCAGGCGGCAAGACGTCCGAGACCGCCGTTACCGAGTCCCGCGTCAGGCTCGAAATCATAAAGCTTATCAAGCTTTACCTTAAACTTTGCAAGCGCCTTAGCCATAGTGTCTGTAAGGTCTAAGTTATAAAGATTGTTTTTAAGGGAGCGGCCCATTAAAAACTCCATACTCAGATAATAAACGGTTTTTGCCTCCTGCTCGTCGGCGGCTTTCTTGAACTCCGCGCGGCGGTCGTTCATAATTTCAAGCAGAACCAGCACGCAGGCCTTATAAAAAAGCTCGTCTGAAGCCTGTGACGGAGTCACGCCGAAATTGTGAGACAGCTTTCGCTCAATCATTGCCGCCAGGGCGGAAACGGTATATTTGGTCATAACAGCATCTCCTCTATTT
>CABVAD010000022.1 GCA_902496265.1 uncultured Oscillospiraceae bacterium | reverse complement strand
TTCCCCTTAAAGAAAATTATTATCTTAATACTGTAACCGTTCACACACAAAGTGAGGGCTTTTCTAATTATTCTTTGTATACCGGTCTTAACGGAAGGGATTTTGAACTTGTTGCGGTTAAAAGCAATGATAAGCCGTGCAACCAAGAGGGCGATTTATACAATCTTAACGGTAAAGAAGCACGGATAATACGCGTATATTATGAATATAATTCCGCATCGCCCGAATCGGGTTTTGAAGGGATTGAGTTTTCCGGCGAACCGAGCGGCACCCCTATAATTAAGCGTCCCGAAATCAATATATGCGATTTTAAGGATTCGGAATACAATATACCTGTAACTGACAAGGACGCAGTTGATGAAGTGTTCGGAATTGTTGAACGAAGATTGGGCAAGGAATATAAATTTTGGTTTGAATTTGTTATAGGGAAAAAGAAAAAGTATGATTATTTCAGTATCGAGTATGAGAACGGAAAAATCAAAATAATCGGTAATACCGGAGTCTCGGTAGCTGCCGGTCTTAATTACTATCTTAAATATTATTGCAAGGTTAATATTTCACAGGTGGGCGATCAGGTGAAGATGCCCGCCGAAATTGTTATACCAAAAGAACCCGTTTACCGCGAAACCAAAGCAAGGGTACGCTATGCGTATAATTTCTGTACCTATTCTTACAGTTATGCATTTTGGGGAGAAAAGGAATGGAGGAATGAACTTGACTGGTTGGCATTAAACGGGGTAAATACAGTTCTTGACATAATCGGTCAAGAGGAAGTATGGCGGCGCTTTTTAAGCAAACTGGGGTATAAACTTGATGAAATAAAAGCATTTATTCCGGGACCTGCATATTGCGCATGGTTTAATATGGCAAATATGTTTGGTTTCGGCGGACCTTTTCACGATTCTTGGTTTGAAGAACGTACACGGCTTGCAAGGCGTAATCACCTTATTATGAAAAAGTTAGGTATGCAGCCTGTTCTGCAGGGATACAGCGGTATGGTGCCTATTGATATAAATAAATACGATCCGAAAGCAGAAATAATACCGCAGGGAACATGGGGCGGTATGCAGAGACCTGCAATGCTAAAAACAGATACCGAGACATTTTTGCGATATTCCCAAATATTTTACACCGTTCAAAAAGAAGTCTTCGGCGATGCGATTTATTTCGCCACCGACCCGTTTCATGAGGGCGGCGTAACCGGAGGAATGTCGCCGCGAACGATATCGAAAATCGTTTTATCGGAAATGCTTAAAGCAAACCCGGAAGCGGTTTGGGTAATACAGTCATGGCAATCAAATCCCGGTTCTGAATTGCTTGCGGGTCTTTCAGATGTTAATGACGGCAAGAAACATGCACTGATATTGGATTTATATGCAGAGAAAACGCCTAATTATTGTGACGGAAAACCCGGAAATTCAAGGCACGGATATTCTGCTGAATTTGACGGCACTCCATGGGTTTACTGTATGCTTAATAATTTCGGAGGAAGGCTTGGACTTCACGGACACCTTGACAATATTGTAAGCGGAATACCCAAGGTATTGAATGAATGTGAGTATTTGAGCGGAATAGGTATCACCTGTGAAGCAAGCGAAAACAATCCGGTACTTTACGATTTCTTATTTGAAAGTGTATGGCAGGAAGATGCGGAACACAGTTGTGAACAAACTGACATTAAGTGTTGGATACAGGAATATACCCGAAGACGGTACGGCGGAGAAAGCAATGCAGTAAATGAAGCCTGGGATATAATGCTTAATACGGTTTATAAGGCTGAATGTAATATGCTCGGTCAGGGAGCGCCGGAAAGCATAGTAAATGCAAGACCGAAATTCGGTCTTAACAGTGCTTCGTTCTGGGGTAATTCTTTAATAGGTTATTCAAAAGAAATGCTCGAAAAAGCGGAGAAATTGCTTTTAGAAGATTACAAGAAATTTTCGGGCAGCGACGGATATATGTATGACCTTATTTCCTTAAGGCAACAGGTGCTTTCAAATAAGGCGCTTTATTGTTATAATGATATTTGTAATGCATACAACTGTAAAAATTTAAACGAATTTAAGCGGTGTTCAGAGGAATTTTTGAATCTGGCAGACCAAATGAACGGCATAACGGGCGAGAGTGAGTATTATAGACTTTCACGCTATTTGGATTTTGTAAATACACTTACCCAAAATAAGGATGATTTTACGAAACGAATATACAAAATCAACGCAAAAGCCCTTATAACAACCTTCTTCGCTTCCGATGTTATTTGTGAAAGAATACACGATTATTCAAATAGGCAGTGGGCGGGACTGATAAGTGATTTTTACAAAAAAAGATGGGAGATTTTTTTCGAGAAGTGTAAAAAAGAGTTCACAGATTCAACCGCTAAAGAAATTAATTGGTTTGAATGGGAATGGAATTGGGTGCGAAAATGAAATTTATAACGGTTGATACATATGAAAAATTAAGCCGTCAGGCGGCGAATATTATCTCGGCACAGGTTATTCTAAAGCCTGACAGCGTGTTGGGACTTGCCACAGGCTCGTCGCCGCTCAGCACTTATAAATAGCTTATCGAGAAGGCCACCTCGGTTAATCTTGATGAGTATGTAGGACTTGACGGTCATCACGAGCTGAAAGCTCTCTGCCCTAGGATGTTATTTATTTACTAAACCGGTTATAAAAATTGATAATCCGAACGTGTCACCGTTGATGACAATGTTCGGATTATTTGACTTTGACTAGAGGTGGCAAAAAAGATACCGCTTTGACGCGAGAGAAAAAATTGCAAAAAAGAAGAGCCTCAACTACGCGTCTGCGTACCGAGGCACTCGGTTGGTGGGAGAGGATGGATTCGAACCATCGAAGCTGAAAGCAGCAGATTTACAGTCTGTCCCCTTTGGCCACTCGGGAACTCTCCCTTATTAAATTATACCTGCGCCGCACATTAAATTCAACGTCCGCTTAAATCGGCTCAGCAAATGGAGCTGGTGGACGGACTCGAACCCCCGACCTGCTGATTACAAATCAGCTGCTCTACCAACTGAGCTACACCAGCATTTTTCAGCGCCTAACTAATATACCATAATCGGGGGACAAAGTCAAGTAAAAAATTGTTTTTTTAGCCTGCCTGTCGACAAAAAAATTAAAAATTAAAAAAATTTCAAAAAAAGCTTGACAAAACGGGTCATTTTCGCTATAATAAGCTTGCGAACATTTGTTCGGGAGGTTAAAAATATGACATTTGCAATGCTTTTAAGAACGCTTTTTGAAATACTGCTCTTTACCGCGGTTATTTGGGGGATTTTCCATGAAGACCGTCTTGCCGAATTTGAAAAACGCCTTTTGTGCAATTTTAAGCGCAGAAGACTCAAGGTTGTACGCAGTACTGCCGTACGCAAACAGCCCGCGCGTTTTAAGGCTTAATATAGTTTAAATTTACCGCCGTACAGCCCGGTTTTTGCCGAGTCTGTGCGGCGGTTTGCTTTTATTATAAATTAAATTCCTTATCCCAGCCTAAAATTCTATCTTTCATTCCGCAGATATCCAAAATCCCGTAAGCAAAGCCCTTTTTGATAAGCTCGGGCGGGACGAACTCGTCGTACTTTTCAAAGAGCGGTACTTCGTCGGGGTATACAAGCTCCAATGGCTCTATCGGCTGTTTTGCCGCTTCGGCGAGCACCTTGAAAAACTCCTCTTTGGTTGCCTTCATTTTAAACTCGATAAAATAAGGCCGTGCGGAATCGAGGGCGGAAAGACCTAATTTTTCGGCGCATTTAAGCTTTAAAAACCGCTCGGTCGCCAGAAACGCATATGAGCCGAGCCACGGGAAAAGACACCACATATCGCCGCCGAGGTTTATAAGCGGCTCGCGTGTAATACCCGAAAGCCGCGCGGCGCTCCTTGCTTCGCTGAGCCTTGCTACCGCGTTTTTCATTAAATAGGGATAGCTCTTGTCCTCACTTAAAACCCTTTGCATACGCTCGAGCACGCGGGTGTTAATGTCCCCGGGGCACTGCCCGAAATATGCGGGCATCTTGCCACGCACCTTAGTGCAATAAACAAGGTGACGCTTACGGTCTACCTCCTCCACAATCCAGACGTGACCCGCGATAGCTATTTTCTCCCCCACGGGCGGCGGCATAACTATTGTGCCTAATTCCTCTGACTCGCTCCTGACCGTGTATTCCTCGTTTTCCTTAAACACGGCGTAAAACTTAAAGGAATTTGTCTGCCGCTCACCCGACAGACCCACAATAAGCCCGCCCTCCTCGGTGCGCTCAATCTGCTCGGTCTCTAATAAGTGTCTAAGGAGAACTTTATAATCCTCCTTAGAAATGCGGTGAAAATAGCTTAAAGTCAGCACCTTCTGTGCAAGCGCGGCGGGGGTAAGCTCGCCTGATGAAGCTAATGTAGCCATCGTTTGGTGATAGAGTAGGCTGTAGGGAAGGCGGTCGGTCTTTGGCGGCTCAACAAACCGCTCCTCGATATAAAGCTGAACAAGGGCTATGCCCTGCAAAAGCTCCCAAGGCATTGTCTCGGGCAGGAGCGCCCGAGCCTCGGGCTGTTCCTCCCGCATTACAAACCACATCTCGGGCGGCAGGTCGCGCCTGCCCGTTCGCCCCATTCGCTGTAAAAATGAGGAAACCGTAAAAGGGGCGTTTACCTGAAAGGCGCGCTCAAGTCTTCCTATATCAATGCCGAGCTCCAAGGTGGCGGTGGTGACGGTGGTCATATTCTGCCCGTCGTCCTTCATAACCGCCTCGGCGGTCTCCCTGAATGAGGCTGAGAGGTTGCCATGGTGTATAAGAAAGCGGTCGGGCTCCTGCCGCGCCTCGCAGTAGCCGCGGAGCGTGGTGGTGACCGCCTCGCACTCCTCCCTTGAATTTACAAATACAAGGCATTTTTTGCCCCTTGTATGCTCAAAGATATACCCGAAGCCCGGGTCGGAGTTTTCGGGCGCGGTATCAGTTTTCATATCAAGCTCGGGCAGGGCGGGGGCGTTTTGGTCTTCGCCCGACTCCGCTCCCGGGGTGGTGAAAAAATGCTCCATTGAAAGCCGCCACTTTATTCCCTTTGATTCGATTTTGGGGATAGCCGTGCCCTTGCCTGTTCCCGCGGCTAAAAATTCCCCCGTGCCGACAGGGTCGCCTATCGTTGCGGAAAGCCCAATTCGGCGAGGGTTTACTCCCGCCAGGCGGGAAAGCCTTTCAATAAGGCATAAGGTCTGCCCTCCGCGGTCGCCCCGCATAAGGGAGTGTACCTCGTCTATCACGATAAACCGCAAATCCCCGAACAGCTTTGGAATAAAGGCGTGCTTTCGAAGCATGAGCGCCTCTAAGGATTCGGGGGTTATCTGCAAAATGCCCGACGGATTTTTTAAAAGCTTTGCCTTGTGGGACTGCGAAACGTCCCCGTGCCAATGCCAGACGGGTATATCCGCTTCTGCGCAAAGCTCGTTAAGGCGCAAAAACTGGTCGTTTATAAGGGCTTTAAGCGGACCTATATAAAGCGCCCCCACAGAGGTCGGCGGGTCTTCGGAAAAGAGGGTTATTATGGGGAAGAACGCCGCCTCGGTCTTGCCCGACGCAGTAGAGGCGCAGAGCAGTACATTTTTATCGGTATTAAAAATCGCGTCCCCCGCCGCGACCTGCACAGCCCTTAAGGACTCCCAGCCGTTGCGGTAGATATAATCTTGAACAAAGGGTGCATATCGGTTAAAAATATCCATCTTTAAATCTCAAACTCCGCAAATTCTTCGTTTATTTCTTCATTACCGATAGGCTCGGCAAAGCCAAAACCGCCCGAGCTTAAAAGCTCCTTTACATTAATATCGGGGTTTTGATAAATTATATTTAAAAGCTCAATAAAATCGCGTATCACCTCACGCGGGGTGATTGCCTTGTCCGCGCCTATCCTTGAAAACTCGGTCTTAATGAAGGTGATGTAATCCTCCTCGGTTAGTCCCCCGGTATAGTCGAAAAGCTGTGAATGAATGTCGGAGAGCTTTTCTGTAAGCACCAGCATTTCCTCATAGGTTAGGGGTGAAAGCTTTATCACAGGGGCTAACATATCCTTAACCTCCCCCTTGCCGAACCGCCCCTCGGTAAGTCGGGACTTTAATGCCTCATAGCTGTAAACCCCGCGGCGGGTGTCCTCCACGCATTGGGGTGTGCCGCTCATTATAATGCCTAAATACTGCGCCTTGCCCTGCAGGGTATCGTTATACATAGTGAGTATTTTTTCGTAATTGTACTGCCTTGTTATGCTGTTGGGGATTTTGTAGATGTTCACAAGCTCGTCTATAAGTATAAGAAACCCGCCGTAGCCTGCCTTTTTAAGGAAGACCGCGAAAAGCTTGATATATTCGTACCAATCGTCGTCGGTAATGATAATATTTACCCCTAATTCCGCCTTTGCCTCGGTTTTGGTGGCGTACTCGCCGCGAAACCACTTTACAACCTTCGCTTTTAGTTCATCATCACACTGGGTATACGCCCTGTAATAAAGGGTGAGAAGCCTGGCGAAGTCGAAGCCGTGCACCATTTCGTTTAAAGAAGAGATAACCTCGGAAATCTTCTTTTCGGTAGCAGTTTTAAGCGCGGGGTCGTCAAAGGCAAGCCCGTTTTCGTTCAAAGCCTTAGTCTGAACGCCGCTTATCCAACGGTCGAGAATAAGGGTAAGCGCCCCGCCCTCGGGTCGGGTTTTGACCGACAGATTGCGTATAAGCTCCTTATAGGTCGCAAGCCCCTGCCCCTTTGTACCCTGAAGCCGCCTTTCGGGGGACAGGTCTGCGTCGGCGACCGCAAGCCCCTTGTCCATAGCGTAGTTGCGGACGGTCTGCAAAAGAAAGCTTTTGCCGCTGCCGTATTTACCCACAATAAAGCGGAAGGACGCGCCGCCCTCCTCAATTATGCCGATATCGTGCAGAAAGGCATCAATCTCGGTTTCTCTGCCGACTGTAATGTAAGGCAGTCCGATTCTCGGCACAACGCCGCCCTTAAGAGAGTTTATTATCGCCGAGGCGATTCTTTTTGGTATCTTCATATATTAAACATTCCTTTCAGCTCGTTTTCGTAGTCCTCAATTATTATCGGCGAGTCGCCGTCAAAGCCGATTACGGTGTCGCCGAAATCGTCAAATAAGGTTTCGTTTATTTCCTCCACCGCCACCGAGAGCATTATGCCGTTTTTCCGCGCCGCATTCTCGGCGTTTTCACCCTTTAAAAGCGAAATAATTATTTCGTTTAACGGGGATTTGAGTATACCGCTGTCCTGCGGCTGCTCTATCGGTGCGACGGGAGTGACAGTCTCCTCGGTTTCTTCTTCCACAATAAGCTTGTCTCTTGTGAGTTCCGATATATCGCGAATGCCCTGTAATTTCGAAATGTCTATATTTATAACGGGCTTTTTTCGCTCTAAGCTTTCTTTATACTGCTCGCTTACGGCATTTTTTATCATTTGCTCAAAGAGTGCGGAAAGCTCGGGCTTTTTAAGGGAGGATTTATGACCGTAACGATGTCTTAAGTAATAGTCGGTCGCTTTAAGCAGAGCGCCGATTTTGCCCGCCTTATCCTTAATCGGGAAAAACCGCGTAACTGTCCATTCGCCGTTTTTACAGCTGTAGTTAAATATATCGTTTACCTTATATTCACAGTCAGGGTGGGGCTTTGGCTCAAAAAATACCGCCGAGCGAAACATAAAATATCTTTCCCTTACGGGCTTTGCAAACAGGCGGATAAAAATATCTCCGCCCTCCTTGTTTTCATAATACTCCGCAAGGGCGCAAAAGAGCCTGTAAACCGTCTCGGCGGTTTCGGCGGGGTGCTTTTTATAAAACACCGAATTTCGGAGTCGGTACGAGGAAAAGCAGTCAAGCGCGGCAAGCAGGCTGTCGGCAGTTTCGTTTTTGTAATTCATAAGGCTTACAAGCGCGCTGTCATTTTTAAGCCCGCAAAGGCTTTCGGTGAGATTCCGCGGTATGCCGTAATACGCCGCAAAATCGGTAAGCCAAAGGTCGGTATACGGCTTTATCCGCATATCAAGCTGACAGTAGCTTTCGCAAAAATCCTTTAGCTTCAAAAATCCCTCTTCGGCGTTCTTAACACCTATAAGGTTTAAAAGCTCGTAAATATAAAGAAAGGCGTAGGAAAGCGAGGTTTCTTTTATTTCTCCGTTTCTAACCCCCGTCCTCCACGAAAAATAAGTTCTGAGCTGTGGCAGGGTCAAATCGCGGTAGGTCGGAAAATGGCGGGTACAGCCGACAGGGCGTTCAAAGCTGTCACAGAAGTTCTCCATAAATTTGCCCTGCTTACAGAAAATCTGAGCCGAGGGCATAAAAAGCCCGTCCCGCGAAGAAATCAGCCTTTGCATTTTGCCGTATTCGGGCGGGGTGTAGCTCTTCATCTGCGAGGCGGTGAATAGGAGCGGCTCGTCGCGGTAAACCCTTTCCTCGGCAAGCTTAATATCCGATAAAACGCTTTTTATAATATCCTCCGCCTTGCCCATCTTCTCACCGCCCCTATGCATATACCTACATTATAACAAACTTTTTCTTTTTATTCAACAAAAAAAGAACATTTGTGCGAAAAGCTTTAATGCTTTATGTCATCAATAAAAAATCCTCCCCTTTTGGGGAGGAACGAGAGTTTCTAAACCGAAAAATCAAATGTTTTTGTAAAAAAGTCCGTCCCTTGTGCAGTACCACAAAAGCACGCCGTGCCTTAAAACGGGTATTCGCGCGGTGAGATTCCACTCGGGATACTGTTTTACTATCTGCAGGCGGTCGTCCGAGGCAAAGGCGATAAAGGATATATAATGCTCCTTTTCCATAGGGTGTAGGGAGGTTATAAACCATTCGTCCTCCGCCGTCCCGATTTCGATCATATGGGCATTGTCGGGCTTTTGGGGGACGGCCTCGCTCATTTTTTTCGAACAGCAGGTTATTTGCGCGTCTCCCGTGCAGAAGGTTATGTTTCCGCACACGGGACACACATAATATTTCACCTTTTTCATATTTCCCGCCGCAAAGCTGTTAAGGCTGAGTCCGCCGTCAAGCAGGTCCTCGATATTTACTCCGAAAATTTTGCAAAGCCGGCTCAACAGGGAAATATCGGGCAAGCCCTGACCGCGTTCCCATTTTGAAACCGCCTTATCGCTGATGCAAAGCATATCCGCCAGCTGTTTTTGCGTGAAGCCTTTTTCGGTTCTGAGCTTATAAATAAGCTCGCCGGTTTTTCTGTTATCCAATGTAATCACCCTTTGATATATTAACCCAAAGCCGAGAAAATTACAATAAACGCTGAGTTTACACGGATATTATTTAAAACGCCCGCAAAAAAAGGAATAAATTTTTTAGGGACTTAAAGGGCGGCTATTCGAGGGCGGGCGCGGGCTCGCCGCCGTCAGTCTTTCCGTGAGAGAGCGAAAGCTTTAAAAGCACGGGGGTTATAAGGGCGGCTATCACAACGCAGAGCACTATGGCGGGGAAGACCGAGGAATCTATGTAGCCGCCGTCAATGCCCTTTTGGGCGACCATAAGGGCGACCTCGCCGCGCGCCACCATTCCGATTCCCACGGTGAGCGATTCCCGATTTGTCATTTTCGTCGCCTTTGCCGCAAATCCGCAGCCGACAATCTTGGTTATAACAGCCATAACCGCCAGCACAAGCGCGAAAACTATAATGCCCGCGTTAATTCCCGAAAGGTCGGTCTTAAGCCCGATATTCGCAAAGAAAACGGGCGAGAACACAAGATAGGAGGCGGCGGTTATCTTTTTGGCGACATACTGCCTTGATTTGGTCAGGTTGCAGAGAATTACCCCCGCGAAATAAGCGCCGGTTATATCGGCGACGCCGAACAGCTTTTCCGCACAGTAGGACATAAGGAAGCAGAATGCCAGCGCCCATACCGCGATACGGCGGCTGGTTTCGTGGTGTACCGAGACCTTTTTAAACAGCTTGTATACAATAAAGCCGACAATAAAGGTGAATACGAAAAAGGCGAGAATTTTAAGCACGGTGATTCCCGGGCTTACCGTGCTGTCACCCATAGCGGAGAGCACGCTTAACACAATAATTCCGATGATATCGTCAATAATCGCGGCAGAAAGAATGGTGGTTCCCACGCGGGTTTTAAGCTTGCCCATCTCGTTTAAGGTCTCGACCGTAATGCTTACCGAGGTCGCGGCAAATACAACGCCTACAAACGCTGCCTTAAGCATACTTGTTTGGTTAAAGCCGTTTCCGAAAAAGAGGTAATAAACGCCGCCGCACCCGATAATCGGCACAAAAACGCCCATTACGGCGATAAGGCAGGCGGCGGGGCCTGTGTGCTTAAGCTCGTTTATATCGGTGTCGATACCCGCGATAAACATAAGCATAATAACCCCTATTTCGGCGGTTTTTACAAGAAAATCCGATTCGTGAAGCAGTCCTATGCCGCTCGGCCCTAAAAGAATACCCGCCAAAAGCGCGCCTACCACCTGCGGCAGATGGACGTGAGCCGTCGCTATTCCGAAAATTTTGGTGAACAGCAGAATTAAGGCTAACGACAGTAAATAGCTGTATGAACTCACAATAAAACCCCTTATATAAATAAT